>DMYM01000030.1 GCA_003483645.1 Verrucomicrobiales bacterium | reverse complement strand
TGGATTGCGCGTTAGTCCTCTGCAAGACTCCGGTAATGGAGGGGGCTTCCTTCTCCGCAACATCAGATTCATGCCAGCAGACCAAGCCCCGAAGTCCAAGGAACAGCATGCACCGCTCCCTGACACCCTCAGGAGGCAGCTGGTCTCTTTTCGTGGACGCCTCTGGCGGGTGAAGGTGGCGGAAGCGATTCTGGCTGGGGTCTTCGGCCTCTTTTTCTCCTACCTTCTCGTCTTTGGCCTGGACCGCGTCTGGAACACTCCTTCCGCCGTCCGCCTGGCCATCCTAATCAGCGGCACCTCGCTCTTCACCCTGTTTGCTCCCTACTGGATTCACCGGTGGGTCTTTGGCCATCGCCACGAGGCACAGCTTGCCCGACTTATAGCCCGGCGCTTTCCCCGCCTCGGCGACCGCCTGCTCGGAGTGGTCGAGTTGCAGCACCAGCAGGAGAGCAAAGAGTCTCTCTCCCCCGAACTTCGTGCCGCCGCCATGGAGGCGGTGGCGCGTCAGGCCAAGGGGCGCAACTTTGAACGAGCCCTCCCCAACCCGCGACACCGGACCTGGTCCCTGGGGGTCCTTGCCACCGTGGCCATGGCCGCAGCAGCCTTGCTCATGGTTCCCAAGCCGGGCCTCAATGCACTCAAGCGCTGGCTCATGCCGCTCTCCAATACTCCGCGCTACACCTTCACCAAGATCAACCACTTCAACGAGCGCATCATCGTCCCCCGGGATGAACCCTTTGCGATCACCTTCACCCTGAGTTCCAAATCCGATAAACAGCCCGGCAGCGGAACTGCCCGTTTTGGTATCCAGGATCCGGTCGCCGCCAAGTTGCAGGACAACCAGAGCTACACCTTCGAGTTTCCCGGACAGTCGGAACCGGGACGCGTGGCAGTCAACATCGGGGATGCCCGGCACAGCGTGGAAGTTGTTCCGCAAACCCGACCGACCATTCAGTCTGTCCAGGCAAAAATCAGCTACCCTGAATATCTACAACTCCAAGATAAAGTGAGGGAGCTCCGGGTGGGCACTCTTTCCGGCGACGTAGTGGTCGGGAGCAAGATTTCATTGGAGGCAACCACCCTCGAGGAGCGCGAACTGAAGAGCGGGACGCTCACGGTGCGCGTTCTGCCAAAACCAGCCCCGCGCGATCTCTTCGATTATGGCTTTGAACCCTTGCTGGAAGGCGGGAGGGAACCCGGGACAGGTGAAGAGGACGAAAGCGGGAGCGACCTTGAGGAGGCTCCGGCCCTGGTTGAGGAAGAACCACCGGTCCCGCCCGAAGTTTTTGCGCTGGAGATCTCAGGAACGCGGATGTCCTCCCCTGGCATTCCCCTGGGAGACTCCCCCCTTGAGTTGCAGCTGAACTGGCGGGATACCGACGACCTTGAGGATGTTGGGGGCCACCGGATCCGGGTGGAACCGCTGGAGGATCAGAAACCGCTGGCCTACATCCAGGGCATCGAACGCCAGACCGTGATCCTGGCGGATGATACCGTGAGCTTCGAAATCCTGGCCGAGGACGACTACGGTGCCAGGCATATTGGCTACGAGTGGACAGGCGAATTCACGAAACCCACTGACGAGACCCCCTCTCAGGGGAGTCATATCCTGGAGGTCGGGGGACCCAACCAACGCCGCATTTCGGGCGTGGTTCATTTTTCCCCCAAGACCCGTAATATCAAGCCCCAGCAACTTGCGGTGAGGGCCTTCGTGGAAGACTACTTCCCGGGACGCGAGCGGGTCTACTCCGAACCCATCATTCTCCACATCCTGACCAAGGATGAGCAGGCCCAGCTCCTCAAGGACAAGTTCGACCGTATCATCGGCGAACTGGAAGATGCCGCCCGCCGCGAACAGAACGACTTCGACGAAAACCGCCGCCTCGAACAGGAAGGAGCGGAGAACCTGCAGAACGAACCCAACCAGGAACGCCTCAAGCAGCAGGAACTCAATGAAGCGGAAAACATAGAGAAGATGGCTGAGCTTTCCGAACGCATGGAGGAACTCCTCGGTGAAGCGCTCAAGAATGGCGAAGTAGGCTCTGATACCATGCAGAAGATGGCCGAGACCATGCAGCAGATGCAGGAACTCAGCCAGCAGGACATGCCCAAGGTCGAGCAGGAACTCAACGAGGCGCAGGATCCCAGCTCAACTCCTGAACAGTCCCAGAAGGACCTACAGGAAGCCATCGAGCAGCAGGAAAAAGTGATCGAAAAGATGCGTAAGACCATCGAGGGTGCCAATGAGGCCAACCGCAATTTCGAAGCCAGCACTTTCGTCAACCGGCTGCGCCGCGCCGCCTCGGAGGAGGACGGGGTCGCCAACACTCTCATCGCCACCATTGATGACCAGGGTGAGACAACCATCGCGGGAACTCCCTACGACGAGCTTGATCCGGTCGATCAGCGAATCCTGGGCGAGCTCTCCATGCAGCAACGCCGGACCGCCTCGGATGTCCACTGGATCTACGAAGACCTCGGGCACTTCTATGCGCGCACCCAGAAGGAGGAACACAAGCAGATCATGGAGGAGATGCGTGAGTCCAATGTCGATTCCCATCTCGATGAAACCCGGGAGAAGATCGCAGCAAACCGCACCTTCATGGCTATCACCGCCGCCAAAAAATGGGCTGCGCTGCTAAGGGCCTGGGCTGACATCCTTGACCCGCCACAGGATCCCAACGAGGGCGGCGGTGGCTCCGGGGGTGGCGATGATCCCGGTCTCGACGACAACGATTTTGAGTTTATGCTGAAGGTCATGAAGATGATCCAGACCGAGCAGGATATCCGAGCCCGCACGCGGGCGCTGGAACAACTCCGCCGGACCCTGCATCTCCAGGACCTGCCAGATCTGAAACCGCTCAACACCGACGACGAGTAATATCCCTTTTCCGCAATCCCAACTGATCCCGACCATACGATGAAACCAATCTACCTTGCCATCCTGGCACCTCTCGCAATCGGCAACCTCATCCCCTCCGCCTTGGCTCAGGAGGATGAAGAAGCTCCCAAGCCCACCCCTGCCATCGAGCTTCCCGAAATCAAATACCCCAACCCTGTGACCGAGGACCAGAAGAAGAGCGTGGCCAAACACAGGGAGGGCTCCCAGAACCTGGCGGGAGAACAGGATGAGCTGTCCGCCGATGTCCAGGATCTCATCGAGGAACAGACGAATGAGAAGGTCATCGCCCTGCTTGAGGAAGTGGAAGAGATCATGGCCGAAGTGATTGGCTCTCTCGACGAGCCCAACACCAGCGGAACCACCATAGCGGCGGAGACCGAGATCATCGAAAAAATCTTCGACGCGGCCAAGCAGCGAGCCCAGCAGAATGGCGGCACATGACCGAGCAGCGGAATGAGCATGGGTGCCATGCTTGACATGATGCAGCGAATGATGGGCAAGAATCCCGGCCAAGGGCAGGGAAAGAACAAGGGACAGGCAGGCAATCAGGCCGGTGAAGGCCAGAACGGCGAATCCGATTCGCCGAACAAGGAATTCACCGACGCCGGCAAAGGCAAGAAGGAGGAGCGCACGATCGGTAAGAAAGCCGGCAAGGCGGGTTCCCATCTGCCGCCTGAATTCCAGAAGGCTCTTGATGCTTACAACAAGGGCCGCTGAAAAACATGAGAGCCGTTTTCGCGATCGCCACGGTGACCATCCTGCTGGCGCCTCCCAGGGCATGGAGCCAGTCCCTGCCCCGCAGACAGGACGACCCCATCCCCCCCCAGGTGGACCAGATGTACGTGAAGGGGCTCCGCTTCCTTGCCAGCACGCAGACTAAGAACGGGAACTGGCCTGATCGCAACGGGAGCGAACCAGCGGTGGTCGGCCTCTGCGTGATGGCCTTCCTCGCCCACGGAGAGGATCCCAACCACGGCCCCTACGCCAGGAACATCCGCAGTGGCATCCAGTTCATCAGGGAGAACCAGAGTGAAAGCAATGGCTACATTGGATCCAGCATGTACAACCATGGCTTCGCCACCCTCGCCCTTGCGGAGGTTTACGGCGTACTGCGCGACGAGAAGGTGGCGCGCTCCCTCAAGAACGCGGTTGAACTCATCCTGAGCGCACAGGACCGCAACAACCGGGGCGCCTGGCGCTATACCCCGGATAGCCAGGATGCGGACACCACCGTGACCGGGGCCCAGATGGTCGCCCTCTACGCCGCCCGCAATGCCGGCATTCCCGTTCCCGAGGAGGCTCTCAAGAAGGGTCACGCCTTCCTCAAGCGCTGCCGTGGATCAGACGGTGGCTACGGCTACACCTCGGCTGGCAGCGGGAAGCCCACCCTCACCGCCATCGGATCACTCTGTCTCGCGCTGGCAAAGGAAAAGGACAGCAAGGGCTACAAGGCCAGTCTCAACTATCTCAGCAGGCGCCTCAATTACCGAGACCGCTTTTATCCATACTACTTCGAGTATTACAT
>DMYM01000168.1:1353-4313 GCA_003483645.1 Verrucomicrobiales bacterium | reverse complement strand
GCGGGAGGCCTCTTACACCCTGGCGGCGGATATCGCGCCCGAGGCTCTCCAGAGAACCTGGAAGTTTTTTGCCGATGGGGGCTTTTTCATGCTGCTCATCGTGCTGTGTTCGCTGGTGGCCCTGATCGTCATCCTCTACAAGATGATCACCCTGACAAGGGCTGTGGTGGTTCCCGGTCGACTGGCCGGCGACCTCGAATTGATCGAGGTGCACGTGGAGGAGGGGCGCCTGGAGGCCTTGCAGGAAGAGTTCAGGGCGGGGGAATCCTCCCTGGCACGACTTTGCGACGTGGCCATGAAGCACGGTGACCGTCCCGCAGTGGAAGCGCAGGAGGCGGTGCAGGCCAGTGCGAAGGAGGAGGTCGTGCGTATGCATGCCGGCCTGTCGGTGCTGGATGTGGTCATTACGGTTGCGCCCCTGCTGGGGTTGCTGGGCACGGCGAGCGGCCTGGTTCTCATCTTTGGCAATACGGAAGATCTGACCTCCGGGGTGAACAATGCCAAGATTGGTTCGGGCATCGCGCGGGCGCTGGGCACCACCATCGCGGGCATGGTAGTGGCTGTGCCGTCGGTGGTGGCCCATAGTTATTTCACAAGAAAGATTGAGACCATGTCCGCACGGTTGGAAGTTTTGCTGGGAATTCTCATCAGCGCCTGTCAACGGAGGCCGGGACGGAAAGGTGCGGACGATAGGATGATGTCAGAGAGTTCGTCCGTGACATCTTCTCAACTCTCCGAGTTTCCCCGGTAGGCGGACCATGAACTTTTACCAGCCCAGGAAGAGGAAGGAGCGGGTGCCCATCGTGCCGCTCATCGATATTCTCACCATCCTCCTGATTTTCTTCATCGTGACCCGGGGGGTCCCCAAGGAGGAGCAACTCAACAACCCGCCCCCGGAGCCACGACCGGTCGTGAAGGTGACCCTGCCGGTGGTGAAGGAGATGGAAACCACCGAAGTGGTGGAGCGTCGGGCAGTGCTGGCGGTCACGGCGGAGGGCGTTATCACCCTGGACAACTACGAGCTGGCCAGTCCGGACCTGCTTACCGATGCGCTCATTGTCTTTCGGAAGGGAAATCCCCGCCGGAAACTTGAACTTGCCGCCGACCGGGGTGCGACCCTCGCCCAGCTCTTCCTGGTGCTGGACGCGCTCACCGCGGCGCAATATGACATCAAGGATGTGCCCGCCCGCATTCGCCTACCCCAGCCCGTCGATTTCGTAGATCCGCTCCAACCATGATCCTGCCCATCACTCAGTTCGGTGATCCCATTCTACGCAAACGCTGCCGGACGGTAAGCGAGGTGACCGAGGAGATCAGGACGCTGACAGAGGATATGATTGAGACCATGCACGAGGCGCACGGGGTGGGTCTGGCTGCTCCGCAGGTTGGACAGGATCTGCGGCTGGCGGTGGTGGACGTTTCACACGACCCGGATTGTGTGAGTGTGCTCAAGGTGAACGGCGAGGAGGCCGAAGTGGCGGATATCATGCCTTTGGTCTTCATCAATCCCCGCTTCGAAAAGGGGGGCGCACGGGAGCGGATGGAGGAGGGCTGTCTCAGCATTCAGGAGATCCGGGCCGAGGTTCAGCGGCCGGAGATGGTGAAGGGAACGTTTCCGCAGCTCGACGGCAGCGAACTGGAATTGGAGACCGACGGGCTTCTCGCCCGGATCATCCAGCACGAGACCGATCATCTCAATGGGGTTCTCTTCATCGATCGGGTGAGCGCCGCCACCAAGCTCATGCTGCGTCGTGAACTCAAGAGGCTCAAAGGCTAGGAGTTCCCCTGGTGTCATCCCGTCCCGTTCTCCGGACCCGTGGGGTGAGGGTCTTCGCTGTCCGGATGGCCAGGGGAATCCGGGCGGATTTAGGTTTACAACAGGAAATAGACCACTTAATTTAAAGTTAAACATAATCGAATCATGTCGCACTCCAATCCTCCTCTGAATCCCTTTGGTTCCGGCCCCGTGAGCAGTCGGGCCGAGGGATTGCCGGATCTGCAGAATCCCTTTCAAATCGCAGGGGGAAACGGGGAAGGTCAGCCTTCTTCGCCTTCGCCATTTGAGGCAGTTGGCCACCAGGCACTGGAGCAAATCGAACCTTATTGCGAGCAACACCCTGCTCCTGCCAATCCCTTCGAGATTGTCGAAGGCCAGATTCTCCAGCAGCAGAAGCAGGCGGGAGGTGGATTTCCGATGAAAGGGTTCCCGCCAGGCCCGGCGCCGGTGCAGCAATTGGAGGTGGCTCCCATTCAGGCCAATTCCCAACCCGAGTCTCCGGAGCAGCAGGAGGCAGCTCCGTCGCCCGTGGCGGATCCCTTTGTGGGAATGGATCTGCCGCAGGTCAGTGCGAATCCGGGGAAGGCCGACGCGGGTGCTGCTTCCTCCGCGGAGGACACCCTGGCCGGGGATTTTTCCGCCCCGGCCGCGACAGAGAGCAAGTCGGCTCTCGTGCCGGAGCCCGACCCGAATCCGGAGCCGTCACAGCAGCGGGAGAAAGAGGAATCTTCCATTCCGGAGCAACCGGAGGCCGAGGAATCGATAACGGGCGAAACCAAGCAGCTGGAGCTGCGGGCAATTTTCGGGGTGGATCACGAGTTGAGCTACCAGGAGATCATGCAGCGTGTACGCGGATTGCCGGGTATTCTCAACGTTGCCAAGGTCAATTCCAAGGAGGTGGAGGCTCTCGGAATTCTGCAGGATTGTACTTCCAAGCTGGGTCTGCGGGAGGGAGAGCCGATTGTGATGAGTTGTTCTCAGGGCTTGGTCGATTTTCATGAATACGAGGGGACTTCGCTGGCTATTCTGCGCAAGGGTAAATACTTCCCGGGGGTGCGTGAAACCCTCATCATATGCGCCCGCGAGCTGGATAAGCTTTGAGGAGAGCCGACGAGGAGCCTGGCGGGGGGACAGCGATCCGGCTGGTCAGGTTGGTGGGGGATCAGGAGAGGCGGTGGATCAG
>DMYM01000168.1:0-976 GCA_003483645.1 Verrucomicrobiales bacterium | reverse complement strand
CCCTGCCAGGGTGGAGACGCAATGGATCATTGCGTGCCTGGCAAATGTTCCGATGATCGGGCCGAGCCGCCGCGATCCGCTCCCGAGTCGGTGGCTGCGCTTTTTGTCCGATGAACTCCCCGTCTGCCCCCGGTTCGCCCTGGTTGCTACGCGTGGATACGGGAGGAACTTTTACCGACGGGTGGGCCCGGAGTCCGGAGGGGGAGGAACGGCGTTGCAAGGTGCTCTCCAGCGGGGTCCTGCGGACGCGGGTGGAGGAACTGGTTGGCGCAGGATGCTATCGGCTCGCTGGTGACTTCGGTGCCGAGGATGGCTTGTTGCAGGAATTTGCAACCCAAGGTGGGGGAGTGGTCGCCAGCTGGCTGTGTAAAGAACGACTCCTCACGGTTGAGGGGGGGCGAGCCTTTGCGGAGGGAGAGTTGCTGGAGCTTTCCACTGGCGAGGAAGCTCCGGTTCTGGCTGCGAGGCTCCTGACCTCCACGCCCCTGGGCAGCCCCTTCCCCATCATCGACTTCAGGCTCGCCACCACCCGTGCAACGAATGCCCTGCTTGAACGGAGGGGAAGTGAAGGAGTCCTGATTATCACCGAGGGGTTTGAGGATCTCCTGCGCATCCGTGATCAACGACGACCTCATCTCTTCAAACTCAATCAAGAGCTCCCCATGCCGGTCTTCCAGCGTGCCGTCGGCATCCGGGAGCGCGTCAGCGCGACGGGAGAGATCATCGAACCTCTCGATGAGGAAGAGGTCGCGATGTTGATTGAGTCCCTGCATCACGAGTCGGTTGAGGTGGTGGCGGTTGCCCTTTTGAATAGCTACGCCAATCCCGTGCATGAGAAGCGGCTGGGAAAACTTCTGCGAGAGGCAGGGATCCGCTTTGTTTCGCTATCGACCGAGCTTGCCAGCAGCATGCGGTTCCTTCCGCGAGTGGAAACCGCAGCCGCCAATGCCTACCTTGCCCCGGTCATGGATCGTTT
>DMYM01000480.1 GCA_003483645.1 Verrucomicrobiales bacterium | reverse complement strand
TCCAGATGAATAATCCGATTCTGTTCATATTGAAAACGGGGGAAGTCTACTCCTGATCGATCACGCCACCATTGACTTCGATCGTCCGGTCCACGTTGACCTCTACTGCATCCAGCAGATCGGTCCCGAATGGTGTCCGGTGGAGCAATTCAACGGTGTGAATGCCTTCTTCCGTGAAATAACGATCCAGGCTCTTGACGGTCAGGTCACGGCCCTGCGGGATCGAGTCCTCAATGATCACAAAACTTGAGTTCACGATCTTGATTCCGTCAGGCCTCTCTTTCCGGGACCCGGGGTAAATCCGCAGATAGGTGGTGCTGTCCGGATACAAGTTGACCAGACTCACCGAAACGGGAGGCACCTGCTCGTAATACCTGGAGGGATCCACCCCACTGATTGTCCCGGTGGCGATGGGCCAGATCTGGACTTTCTCCGAATCGAGAATGGTTGCCGATGCCCCATAGTCCGCCTGGGCGGTGATCGTGAAGACCTCTTCTCCCATCACCTGGGTCAGGTCGGGTCCGGTCAGGTTGGTTGCTGAGAAGGTGATCGACGTATTCGCCGTCTCCTCCATGTAGCCCTCCGTCACCACCGTCCCGACCGGATTTCTCGCATCCTCAAAGCTGTATGCCCCATCAGGATATGCGAAGGTGTAATTGGTGTAATCCACCCACTTGGCAGCGTCTGGCGCAGTGGCATAGTTGGGATCGTTCTCCTCGATCAGCCCCGCTACCGAGATCTGCACCTGGAACGGTTGATCCACCCGTGTCCTGGGGATCGACAGATAAGGATCACCGGTGACAATGGTGATGGTGGCGTTGGGCGTATAAGACGTCACATACTGCTCATCGAGCCGGTATTCCGACACGCTGCGATTGTGGATCGCCCAGAGTTCGAAGAAGGAACCGGCCACGCTCACCCCCGTTGGTGAAATCTTCGCTCCGTTCGGAGCAACGTTCATGTCCCATTCGACACCGCTGTCCTGCTGGATCTGCCGGACAAAGTTGACGTAGTCGGTCGGATCCGCAGACACCATGCACGGCGCAGCTGCGGCCAATAAAAGTAAATGTTTCTTCATGATGACATGTATGGGTGAAGCTTTCAGGAGGATCATCAAAATCGTATCCTGGCGGCGACTACCGCCCTTTCCGTCCCCGTATGATTTTCCCATTGTCATCCACAGTCGCGAAGGACGAACTTGTTTGAGTGCTCAAATCCACGCTGGACAGGAGATTGCCACTCCCATTGTTACGTCGAGCCTGACTGAGAGTTGTAGTGCAGACGATGTCCTGCATGTCAAACCACCAGTCTCCAGGGTTGCTGGACCCCAGTTCGAAAGTATGAATGATATCGTGGGGCCCCAGGACCACGTGGTTGTCCTCATCGAGAAACTGAGTCATGAAGCTCTCAATCCTGCCCTGCTCGTAGGCGGGGGCGTAGTCCGGCACGCTATCTCCATCAACCATTCCGATAACGGACAAGTCTGAGTCTGCCGTCGAGTGAGTGCTGAACCAACTTCCGCTCCCGGATTGACCCCGGGCAGAGAAATCGATTTGTGTACCGGGCAGAACGTTCTTCTTCTCATAGACAATCTCATCCGGGTTTACATCATTCTCCCGGCCGTAAAAGACCAGCTCCCAGGGAGCGGAGGCTCCCATCCGAACCCAGAGAGCGGCAGGAAGCAGCGTGTGACCGGACTGGAGAGCGACCCCCATCACCCGGATCTTCAGGTCGATTTCCTGGGTCGGAGTAATCGTTCCATTCGGATCAACCTCGCTAAGATCCACAACAGCCATCGGATAATCGATATTCCACACCATCCTGGGCCGGACCCCCGGTTGAACCACGGTGGGAGTCACCGAAATAGCACCAACCGGAGTGTAGGGATCCTTATGGCCGGAACTAGCCGGAGTGGATCCGATGGTTTGGCCGGAAAGAGAGCTTCCCAGGGCCAAAAGCCCAAGAAGGGCCAGTTGAGAGGCGTTCATTTTCATGAGATCAGATGGGGGTGGGGTTGTGCAATTCTTTCGAATTTCCAATAAAATCACATGAGATGACCTCTTGATCAACCAAAATATTAAAATATATTGATATTATTGTGTTTGCTTGAGATGCGACGGGGCTCCATCCCTAAAAAGGTGGCGAAACCCCACCTTGAAATCGGCACCTTCGGAGGTCAGCAAACCCCGGTTGAAGATCCGCGTTACAGCCTTCAATCGCTCCAAACCGCCCCATTTTCTGGGCAATCGAGCTGGAAGGCTAGTGGCCCGGGACAGCCATGATAAATGGAGTTCGCCTAGGAAAAGAGCCGGCCAGGTAAGCCGGAGAGCGGGTGAGCCGAGGGGAAAGCTGTGACAACCGGCTGGCCATTCTTACGCCGTAAGCAGTTTTTTTCTGCTAAGTAATCCATATGATTGACTCTATTAAAAAAAAAAATAATACTAATTATCAGTTTCCCCTTACAAGATGCGCCTCGCTGGAATCCATTGTGATGTGATTTCCGGCTCCCGCTGTGGAGCCGTGATTCTCGGAGCGGTCCTGGTCGGAGCGGTCCTGCCGGTCGCGGCCGCCGTGCTCACCACCACTGAGCGCACCGCGCTTGCACACGAGAAGTTTCTTGAGAACCGGCGCGCCAGTATCACCAACCGGGTGAATCCCTACCTTGGACCGGGAGTAGCGCAAGTTGTCGAAGAACTCCCCCGGCCCTGGAAGGTCAGGCGCAATCCCTGGCACCACCAGATTGGGGCCACCGTCTTCTGGGTAGGTGAGCAACCCTCCGCCCGGAACCCTGTTTCAAACACCTCAAGTTCCTGGGACGCCAATTGGGAAAACAGCTTTGGTGGCTACGACCATCCCTTCAAACGACAAGGCTACTTTCCCCTCGGCTTCGAGCCGAAGCTGAACCCCTTCTACGTCGCGCTTCCCTACAACGACCTCCTGCACGGGAGAGAACATCGCCCCGAAGCCTCCGAGGTCATCCCCTGGTTCTGGCGGGCTTACCGCGGCCCGGGGGTCTCCGTCTGCCACAATAGATGGGTAGCTATCCACCACCAGGGACGTATCGCCTACGCCCAATGGAAAGATGTCGGACCCTTCACAATCGACGATTGGCCCTATGTGTTTCAGGGCAGGCGCCCCCGTTCAAACGCCAACCAGAATGCCGGAATCGATATCAGTCCCGCCGTCCGCGACTTCCTCGGGATCCGTGGAAACGCTGACGTTGACTGGCGGTTTGTTGAAGAATCCGAAGTCCCCGGGGGCCCTTGGGCAAAGTGGCTTCCACCACAACTGGGACTCCCCGCCGGATCCCTGGGCCAACCGCTTCCGTAAGTGCCATCAGCCTCTCTCCATGAACTCACCCACAACAATCCAAGCCCTTTCAAAACGGGACGACCACTGAACGCTACGGCTTGCCCGGAGGGACGTCCACCCCATCTCTCCGGATAATCACTCGAGGACCCTCTTGCTGCAGGACACCACCATTATGATATACCACCGAGAATCTTGCCGATTTGTCACCACGCTTGGCGTCGGTCACCTCGGTCATGACCAGCATGAGGTTGCTGCCCGGTGCAGGTTCGATCTGGTAGGCTGTCGATCGGGTAACCACTCCATCCAGAGGTTCCTCGCGTGTCTTCGCTCCCATCTGAAGCGGGCCGTGCCGGTGCGAGAGGATCTTCCTCAACTCCGCGAACTGGGCGCGGACGAACGCGCTTTTTCTCCCGGGATAAGTGTAGTGGAGAGCAACCTCGAAGAGTTTCCCGTCCATGAACCGTGCCTCCAGCGTGGTGGCATCATGACCGGGAAGAGTCCCTCTGGCCGGGGATACCAGCAATACCTTCAACCGGGGCTGATCAGCCGGAGCCTTCACGGTCTGGTCCAGTTTCGTCCTCATGGCCCAGTCAACCAGACGGGTGGGCGAATCCCCCCAACTCAACCCAAAGGGCGGTTGCAAAGGCTCTGCCGCCCACAGAACTGACACGCCGTGAAACACCAGAAATCCGCAGATCAGGAAAGCTCTCACCCTTGCGTTGATTCTATCTCAAATCGCAGTCAACTCAAGACCGGTTCCGGACGACGCGGCCTCCACCGGACACAACGAGGCAGTGTTCTCATCGAGGCAATCGTGGCCCTCACCCTTCTCTCGGTGGTCAGCCTGGTAGTCCTTAAGGGTACAATGAACATCCTCACGCCTCGTCAATGGACCATGGTTCAAAATGTATCCGACGCCTACCTCACCTACGAAA
>DMYM01000248.1 GCA_003483645.1 Verrucomicrobiales bacterium | reverse complement strand
TCGTTCTCGAACTTGGCCATGAGGCCGTTTCCGCGGAAGAGCGGCTGGGTGATCATCTGCTGGTCCTGGCGGCTCGGGATCTGCCCAAGGAGACGATTGAGGCGGAATTCGCGCTGCAGCATCTGATTCAGCGGGCGCTCAAACATGACCGGACGGGAGTACTTCGGGTCATAGAGCATGGGTTGGTCCGTGCCTCCGAGGGTGACGCCCCAGGTGGAGGTGAGATCATCGAGTCCGGAGCGGTAGTGAGCCCATCCGCTGGTCTCAAAGAGATTGTAGAGATCCTTGTACCACTGAGGATGACGATCCTGCGGGGTGAAGGGCAACTTGGCGGAATAGATGTCAAAGAACCGTGAGACGAAATGCTGGTTGTCAAGGAAGGCGATGGCCTTCCCGCCATTCACCAGATACTGGTCGATCGCATACTGCGTTTCCTTGGAGAGGAGTTCCAGGGTGGTATTGCCCATGGGCGGCATCCCCGGTTGAGGCGACTGGGGCCGGTTGATCTTGACGGGGTGGACAATGAGGAGGAGATCGAGGCTTGCGAAGGGGTGATCCGTGTCACCGGGTTTCATGGGCCCCACGTCGAAGGGGACGTTGACGATCTCGAAATCCCGGGCGAGGTGACGGTAGATCACCGAGGGGGGGCGTCCGGGTGCTCCCATCATTCCCGGTGAACCTCCCAGAGCCATCTCGGTGCCTTCCAGCAGGCCGATCCTGCGTTTCGACGTGCGGGTGACCGAACTGATGGCCCGGGAGAGCTGGTATTCCAGTTTCTTCTCCAGTTCCGGGTTGAGGAAGGAAATGGCCTCGATTTTTTCCAGGCTGCTCACGGACAGGCCGAAGTAATACGGCTGACTGGCCCGCTGGTTGTAGTCGTAGTCGTCGAGGTTGGAGCTTTGCGGCATGTCCATGCGGGGATCACGCTGCTGGATGCCGTCGAGTTCGGCCGCGTCCTGCGCCTCGGAGTTGGGCTTCGGTTCGAAGGTCTGCACCAAGATGGCTTCCCCGGAGGCCTTGGAGTATTCCTCAAGGAGATCCTTCACGCGATTGGAGTAGTCGACGTACTTCTTGGGCAGTTGCACATCATCGGGATCGCTCATGTAAAACCGGACCGTCACCTCCCGTCCGGAGTCCTTGGCCTTCTGGAGGATGGAACGGGTTCCCTCGGTGAGGGTGTAGACATTGCCTTCGGTAGTGTCCCACCGGGCGGTGGCCACCCGCTTGGCGATCACGTTCAGGGAGGCCACCAACAGGCAGAGGAGGAGGACAACACCCAAGGTCTTCCATCTATCTAATGCTTTCATGTCGACAGAGATATCGTTCGGAGTTCAGGCTCTCTTGTTCTGGAGGACAGTGTTGGTGATAAAGAGACAGAGCGCGATGACGCTTACGAAGTAAAAGAGGTAGCGGAGTTCGATCAGGCCCTTGGAAAAATCCACGAAGGCGGGCATCACACTGATGGAAGCGAGGAGTTCGCCAATGAAGGAGAGGAAGCGGATGCCACTGTCCGCGAAAAAGTCCTGCACCGGGTCGAAGCCGATAATGCAGAGCATCAGGCAGATGGGAATGGAGACTGCCACGCAGATGACCTGGCTGCGGGTGAGGGCAGAGACCGCGATGGTGACCGCGATGAAGGTGCCGCCCACGAAGAGGCTGCCAAGGTAACCCGAGATGATGGGGCCGTGATCCGGATCGCCCAGGATAGAAACGCTGATCCAGACCGAAGCCGTGAAGAAGAGGGACGCGAAGAGAAGCACAAAGCTGCCCAGGAATTTCCCGAACACCAGTTCGATGGTTCGTACCGGCATGGTGGAGATGAGTTCGATGGTTCCCTGCCGGTGTTCGTCGGAGAGCGTGCGCATGGCGAGGAGGGGGGCATAGAAGGCCAGAACCCAGGGATGGTAGTAGAAGAAGAAGTCCTTGAGGGCAGCCTGTTCGCTCTCAATCAGTTCCCGGCCGGGCCAGAGGAAGGTGAGGGCGTTGATGGCGACCAGGAAGATGAATATCAGCACGTAGGCCAGCGGCGAGGTGAAGAAGGACGTCGCCTCCCGGCAGAAGATGGCCCGGATGTTACTGACGAGAAGAGGACCTCCGATCAGGACGGCTGCGAGAACGAGGATGGCGAGGATTCCGATTGCAGACATGACAGCGGAAAGATGAGTGGTTCGTTCAGGCGACCACGTCCGAGGTGGTCAGTTTGCGGAAGAGTTCCGTCAGGGAACCGTCCCCTTCCGTTCGGAGACTCCCGGGACTGCCTTCAGCCACGATCTTGCCCTGGTCAATGATCATGGCCCGGGTGCAGGAAGCATCGACTTCCTCGAGGATGTGAGTGGAGAAGACGATGGTCTTTTCCTTGCCAAGTTCGCGGATCAGCTTCCGGACTTCGTGTTTCTGGTTGGGGTCGAGGCCATCGGTGGGTTCATCGAGGACGAGAACTTCGGGGTCATGAAGGAGGGATTGTGCCAGGCACGTGCGATGCCGGTATCCCTTGGAGAGGGTATCGATGGACTGGTGCACCACGGTCTGCAGGAAGCAGGTTTCGATCACGCGGTCGACAGCTTCTTTCCGGGCCAGTCCGGAGAATCCCCGGATGCTGGCGCAGAAGCGGAGAAAACCGAAAACCGTCATATCGGGATAGAGGGGGGCGGACTCGGGGAGGTAGCCGATCTTCCGTTTGGCGTCTTCCGGCTGGTCTGCCACTGGGATCCCACAGATTTTAACGTCGCCACGGGTGGCGGGGAGAAATCCGGTGATGATCCGCATGGTGGTGGATTTCCCGGCACCGTTGGGACCGAGGAATCCAAGGACTTCACCCTTCCCTACCGAGAAGGAGAGATCATCTACAGCGATCTTGTGACCAAACTGCTTAGTGAGATTATTGACTTCGATCATGAGTGGTGATCGTTGGGTCTTAGGTTACAGGTCTTGGGGTATGGGGCCCCGGTGGGGTTAGCGGTGCTGGGCGCTGAGCGTGCGCGAATCTTATTCATGTTTCGATGATTTCAAGGGCAAAGTGAGGGATTCGAATTGATGAGAGAGCTAGGACGGGAAAAGGTAGGCCGTGATTCGTGCCCTGCACCTCGTAAACTTTCGCTGTTTTGAGGCGCTGAATCTCGAATTGCCGGGGGGAAGTGCGGTTTTCGTGGGTGGGAATGCCCAGGGAAAAACGAGTCTGCTGGAGGCCATTTGCGTTCTGGTGCGACTGCAGTCTCCGCGGACGCACCGGATGGGGCACCTGAGGCGTTTCGAAAAGGAGGGTTTTGGAGTGGCCGGGGAGTGCTGGGGAGAGGTGCGGCGTGTCACGCGGGGGGCGGATGGCCTGGAACTGCAGGTCGAAGGGGAGGTGGTGGAGTCTCAGGGGGACTATCTCAGTTCCGGTGGTCTGTTGGTCTGGATGGGAAATGAGGATCTTGAACTCGTACGGGGGCCGGGGGAGGTGCGGCGACGGTTTCTGGATTTTGCGGCCGTCCAGTTGGAACCGACCTACCGGAGGCATCTGGCCCGCTACAAGCGGGCTCTCAAGGCCCGCAACCTTCTCTTGAAGGAACGCTTTCCGGACGAGGAGCAGATTGCCGCCTATACGACCCTCCTGATTGAACATGGCGGGATCCTGCAGCGGATCCGCGCCGCCCTCGTGGAGCAACTCGCCGATCCGGTAAACGAGGCGCAGTCGGCGGTGAGCGGGAAGAGGGAGGTGGTGGGCCTGGCCTACCGGGGGGCGGGTGCCGGGGATCTTGGAGCGGCTTACGCCGAGGCTGCAGAGCGGGAGCGCCGGCAGGGGAAAACGGTCGTGGGGCCCCACCGTGACGATGTGCTTCTGACCCTGAATGGCGGCGCGGCGGCGGACTTCGGGAGCGAAGGTCAGCAGCGGACCATGGCGCTGGCGCTCAAACTGGGGCAGGGCCAGCTTCTGGAGCGAGAGCGGGGGAGCGCTCCGGTTTATCTCATTGACGATATCTTTGGAGAACTTGACACCCGCCGGCGCAATGCGCTGATGGAATTCCTGCCGGTCGAATCCCAACAGTTGATCACCACGACCAGCATTGCGTGGCTGAGCAGGGAATCTCCGCCCCTCTACCGGGTTGGTGGCGGCATGGTGAGTGCGGAATGAGCCGGGAATTGACGAAGTAGAAATACCTTATGAAGGACAACCGATCAGACCTGCGGAAGGTGCTCGACCGCTGGATGGAGGGAGTAAACGGGCGGGCTTTCGACGACGTGCGGAGACTCTACCGGGAAGGCGCGGTATTCGTGCCGACCTTCGCGAAGGAGATTCTCAATACCACGGAAGGAATTGCAGCCTACTTCGTGAATATCACGGATGGCAGAGAGGTACGGATAGTGGTGCGGGATGAGACCGTGCTGGAGCAGGTGGACCCCGGGACCCCTCAGATGATCAGCGGGATTTACGATTGGCGCATCCGCGAAGTCGGGGAGGAGGCGCGGTTTGCGGTGCGATTCACCTTTGTGATGGATCCTGGAAGCGAGGGGCCGATTCTGCATCACCATTCATCACGGTTGCCGGGTGAAGGGTAACCGGCCCCGGCGGCCATCCTCCGTTGTCTGGCAGGGAAGGAGAGGCTTGAAAAATGCGGTCGGGTATCAGTCAATGGTCGCGTCATGGCTGATTTCGGTGTAGCGGAGCGAACCTACGTAATCGCAGGCGGGACGACTGGGTTGGGGTTCTCGGCTGCGGAGGCCCTCGTTCGCAATGGTGCGCGGGTGGGGATCGGCAGTCGGTCGGAGGAGAGCGTGGCCAGAGCACTGGAGGCTCTGGGGGAGAATGCTGTGGGCCGGAGCCTGGATGCCTCGGACCCGGGATCGGTTGGCGAATTGATTGAACTCACCTGCAAGCAGTTCGGTGACCTGCACGGACTTTATCACGTGGCTGGGGGAAGTGGACGTTCGGAGGGAGATGGCCCGCTGCACGAGCTCAGCGATGAAGGATGGGACTACACCATCCGGCAGAATCTCACCTCCGTGATGCGGTCGAACCGGGCTGCGGTTCAGCGTTTCCAGCTTCAGGGCACGGGAGGGGCCATTTTGAACATGGGCAGTGTGCTGGGATTCTCACCTTCCCCACGGCACTTTGCTGCGCACGCCTATGCGGCTTCCAAGGCGGGGATTGAAGGGTTCTCCAGGTCGCTGGCTTCCTACTATGCGGAGGAGGACATTCGCGTGAATGTTGTCGCTCCCGCTCTGGTGGAGACTCCCATGTCGGGACGTGCACGGGAGGATGAGTCGATCATGGAGTTCGTCAGGAGGAAGCAACCGCTGGCTGGAGGGCGTATCGGAACGCCCGGAGATCTGGATGGCGCGGTCCTGTGTCTTCTGGGAGAGGCAGGGCGGTTCGTGACCGGACAGGTTTTGTGCGTGGATGGCGGTTGGAGTGTGACGGAGGCTTGAAGGAAGGATCATGAATTCACTTGGAATCGGTATCGATCTCGGGGGCACGCTTATCAAGGGGGCGGCTTTTGATCTGGCGAGTGGAGAGATGCTTCACGAGGAGGTGGCACCCACGCGGGATGGGGAACGGGAAGGCGGAGTGCCTGCCTTCCTGGCGGAGGTGCGCAAGCTGGTTGCCCGTTTCGAAGAGATGGAGGGCCGCGAAAGTGTGGTGGTGGGAGTGTCCTCTCCGGGCTTTGCCAACCGGGCGGCCAGTCAGATTATATCGATGCCGGGACGGCTGGAGGGTCTGGAAGGCCTGGACTGGCCGGAGGCCCTGGCGCGCCCGGTGACGGTCCTGAATGACGCCCATGCAGCCTTGATGGGGGAAATCTGGCAGGGGGCGGCGACGGGCGTGCAGAATGTGTTCCTCCTGACCCTGGGAACCGGAGTGGGAGGTGCAATCGTGACGGAGGGACGCCTGTTACGCGGCCATTTTGGCAAGGGGGGGCACCTCGGACACGCTTCACTCGACTTTTACGGTGAGACCGACATCTGCGGGATGCCCGGGGCGCTGGAGGACATGATCGGAAACCACAACGTGCGGGAACGCTCGGGGGGACGCTACGAGTCGACCCGGGAACTGGTGGAGGCGGTGAAAAAGGGAGA
>DMYM01000407.1 GCA_003483645.1 Verrucomicrobiales bacterium | reverse complement strand
GTGCAGGAAGCAGGGTGCGGGGTGTCGTGTCCGCTTACAGAGCTAGCAGGCCTTCGCGATCTCTTCCTAACCTTGGTCTCACAAGCAAGACTTTCCGCACTCGCTAGAAGGCCAATCCCCGTCCAATGAGGGCCTTCCGGAGGAGGGTCCTCTCATAGTTTTCTTGCCATTTGGGCCGGAGCCAGCGAGCAAGGAGGTATGGCGACGAATACGTCCTCCAGCTCCAGCCGACGCGGATTTCTAAAGAGCACGACCGGCGCCGGTCTCCTGATCTGCAGCAGCCGCGTGGCCTTCGGCTACCAGGCCAACGAGCTCCTCAACATTGCGGCGATCGGCGTCGGCGGAAGAGGAGAGGATAACGTCAACGGGGTTTCGAGCGAGAACATCGTGGCAATCTGCGACGTCGACCAGAGACGAAGCGCCCGCATCCGCCGAAAGTATCCCAAGGTGAAACACTACCAGGACTTTCGCAAGATGCTTCCCGAGATCGACAAAGAGATCGACGCGGTGGTGGTGTGCACTCCCGACCACACCCATGCGGTGGCGGCCGTGGCCGCCATGAAACAGGGCAAACACGTCTACTGTGAAAAGCCGCTCACCCGCACGGTCTACGAGGCGCGCATGATGCGCCTGACCGCCCAGAAGCATAAGGTGGTGACGCAGATGGGAAACCAGGGCTCGGCTTCGGAGGGCGTGCGGCGCGCCACCGAGTGGGGCATGGCGGGAACAGTCGGCCCCGTCAAGGAGGCCTACCTCTGGGTCGGAGACGGCGACAAGCCGAAAACCCTGCCGAAGGAGAAACCTCCGGTACCCAAGGAACTCAACTATGATCTCTGGCTCGGACCCGCGTCCGAACGCCCCTACCATCCCAGTTATCTTCCGTTCATCTGGCGCGGGTGGCGCCACTTCGGCAGCGGCCAGTTGGGCGACATGGGGTGCCATACCGGAAACTTCCTCTTCCGTTGCTTGCAGTTGCAGAAACTGTGGGAAGCCGCATCCAAGGAATCCAAGGAGGCACGCCTGATCAGGATCAGCGGAGGAGCCACCGGTGTAAATGTGGAAGGCTATCCAGGTGCATCGCGCGTCCAATTCGAGATGCCCGCCCGGGGGGATCTTCCACCGGTGAAACTGACGGTCTCCAGCGGTGAATCGATGCGGCCGTCCAAGGACCTGTTGCATGGCCATGGCGTCGGGAGCTTCGGTGCTCTGCTCGTCGGTTCCAAGGGGAGCATCTACTCGTCCAATCCCTGGAATACGAGCTCGACGATTCTCAACAAGAAGAACGGGCTCAAGGAACCTCCCAGGACTCTTCCTCGTGGCGTCGATCATCACCGCGAGTGGATCGACGCCTGTAAGGGGAAAGGTAAGACCTTCTCCCCTTTCGACATCGGCGGCCCCTTGACAGAGCTGATTCAACTCGCCAACATCGGCGGTATCGTGGGAGAGCCGTTCCACTACGATCCCATTTCCGGGAAGATCACGGACCATGCCGTGGCCAGCGGCCTCTTGCACCGGCCGTATCGCAAGGGCTGGACTCTTTGACCGGCTCATGCGGCGCCACTCTTCAATTCGTCAGCCAAGACGACTGCGACCCAAACGGAGCTCACCAGCGCCGCTGCTACAACATGCCATTTTTTCATCTCTGCACCTTTCTTCGTTTACGGCGCTGGCGAGGCGGCCCCCGCGCAATTCACGGGCATACGCTAGTCACCCACTCGGACATCATCAATCGACAAACCACTGTAGGTGTCCGGGGTATTATCACTGATGAAATTCCACTCGATCAGAACAGTCTCTCCGATTGCCTCAGGAGGGACCGGCAACCGGATCATCGTCCAGTCGACGTCGAATACATCCATGTCCATCGGCACCTCTCCTCCCAACTGCTCCAAGTCTGATGCTCTCAGGAAACGCACTACCGCAGCATCACCAAAGCCGTCCGCATCACGATAGACCTCGAAAGACAACTCGGCCTCCGCTATCCCGCTCAAATCGATGGCTGGTGAACGAAGGGAGATATCGGAATCCGGACCGTAGTCCCCAAGGTTGGTGGACCAGGCATTGGCCGACTCGGCGGCCCCCGCGACAGGCCCGGTGCTTCCGGCTGGGCTGCCCAGCTCCCAGGCCGTATTGGCATTTTCATCATTAACCAGGGTCGTCCACCCAACCGCGCCGCCCTCAAAGTCCGTGGAATAAAGGACTATTGGCGGCGCCGGGAACGCCTCGATCACGAAGAAGCGAGTCGGGTCGGGGGGGAGCGGAATGGTGAGGGTGTTCTCCGGCGGAGTGGCCTCCATATCTTCGTGTCCGCCGAAGATCGGCCAGGTCGCGGGTTCGCCGTTGGACGGATCGGTCTCGCTGCGCAGGTTGTAGAGCCGACCGGCCTTGCTGTCCCAGCGAAGGAGGAGGTCGCTGCCGCTGCGCTCGACCGCCCACGGGAATCGCCAGTCGACGTCAGCGTAGACGTCGATCTCGACGTAGCCCGATTCGTCAGACCCCATGCCGTCGCCCAGGAAGGTAAACCGGATCGCATTGATGCCCGACGCCAAAGTGCCGGTGGTGTCGGTCAGGCTGTGGACATTGTATTGGCGGTCAACGGAAGGTGGGTCGTTAGATTCGGCCTGCCTGACTTCATGCAGCAGGCTCCAGTTGGCGCCCCCGTCGG
>DMYM01000180.1 GCA_003483645.1 Verrucomicrobiales bacterium | reverse complement strand
TCGGGCACGATATCGAGGCGGGTACTCTGGCGATGGTTGCCGCCGTAGTGGCCGGCCCACTTTTCGCCCAGGACCTGGCGACCCCAACCGCCCTTGTATTCCTCTCCGCCATAACCGTTGCCGTACTTGGCCCACTTGCTGTTGCCCGGGATCTGGAACCCATGGGTGGCCGTGCGCAGGCCGACGATGGGCCCTCCCCGGTTCAGGTAATCGACAAAGTGCTGCATCTGCTCGTCGGGCCAGTTCTGGAAGCGGGTGAAGACCACCATGAGATCTGCCGACTTGAGGGCCTCCAGGCCCGGGACATTGGAGTGCCCCGGAACAATCTCACCCTTGTCGTTCACTCCGAAAAGAACGGTACATTTGAAACCATGATGCCTGGCCAGAATCCGAGCGAGGGCGGGAAGGGTTTCCTCCGATTTGTACTCATGGTCGCTGGCGATAAAGACGAGGTGCTTGCTCTTACCCGCTCCCCTGGAACCTTCATATACGAGCGGACCGGCTGAAACCGTAAAGGTCAGCAGGGCAGGGAGGGCGGCGGACGGGAGCAGACGGGCAATCTTCATGAGTTCAAAACTAGAATCCTGCAGGGAGCTTCTGCAAGCTCTCTTGACCTCATGAAATGGTGAGTTGCCTGCCGGCGCAGACCCATTTATCACTGCAAATGGGACAATTGGGGTATGGAGGAGCGGAATTGTAGGCTTGCAAGTGGGTTGTGCAGGAGTTGGGTTATCTCAGGTCACGCCTCCGCGCCCTCCTCCCATGAACAATCGTCGCAGATCCAATCCGGCCCTCCGTTCCGGGAAGTCACGCGTGATGGAGATCCTTGTCGGGGCCGCCGTGCTGGTCATCGCCATCGGCATCGGCACGACCATAATGAACTCTGGAAAGATCAAGCGGAGCAAGGCCGAAGCCCTCAAGAAGATGAGGCACATCGGCGAGGCCCTCAAAGGGTATCTCGACGACAACAATGGTGAATTTCCCCTTGAGGACGCCCCCGGCAAGGATAACTGGCTCAACGCCGCCAAGCCGGAGGCTGAGACGGTCTGGTACAATGCCCTCACAAGGCAGATGGGCGAGACCCCGGTAAGCGAACTGGGCGACAACCCCGCCTCGCAATTCTACCAGAAGAGCTATCCTCTTTTCCTCTCCGGCGCGGACTATCCCAAGACCAAAAGGGAAGGAAAACCCTACTTCGCCTTCGGGTTCAACAGCAGCCTGCAGATCAAGGCCGAAGATGGAACTGAGGCCCCCGCCAATCTCGCCGGCATCCAGCATCAGGACCGAACCGTGGCCTTTCTTGAGCGCGGGGTGAAGAAGGGCGAGAAGACAAACAAGCTTCAGGGCGGATTTGATGGTGGATCCAAGGCCAATGCCAAGAATTTCGTGGGTCGCTACAAGGGCAAGGGCCACATCCTGTTCATCGACGGCCACGTGGAGGAGTTCAGCTTCGAGGATCTCACCGATACCACGGGCCAGGCCGTCAACGGCCAGGCCAATGTCTACTGGACCGGCGATCCCGACAAGCGGCCCAACTAGGGGAAGCGGGGCCCATCAAGGTGGACGCGTGATCTGGAGACCGTGGCGGGGCCTATAGCGTCTCAATGCGGAAGACCACGGGACGCTCGGTCACGCAGTCGAGGGATTCGATCTTCTTCAGGGCTCCCTTGAGAATTCCAAAAGGACAGGTGTGCAGGAGGAAAACCATGTCGACGAACTCCGCATCAGGCTGGGCGGGATCAACCGGAGAGTGCGTTCCACTGATTCCGATGCCGGCCTCGGCCAGCAACGAGGCGATATCGGCCACCACGCCGGGGCGATCGGTCACCGGAAAGCGCACGTAGTAAGCGGTCTCGGTCTCGTCGATGGGCTTGAGGGTTCCCTTTTCCCGGTAGGGCAGGAACCCACGGTGGCCGGATCCCCTGCCCTGCCGCAGAAAGCGCCCCGCTTCCACCAGATCGGCCACTACCGAAGAGGCGGTGGGATCCTGTCCCGCACCCCGTCCGTAGAAGAGGGCATCGCCAATCCCGTCCCCCCGCACCGCCACCGCATTGAAGACGCCATTGACTGAGGCGAGAATGTGCGATTTTGGAATGAAGGAAGGCTGAGTACGGATCTCGATGGACCCGTCCCCGTGTTCGCGCACGATGCACAGGAGCTTCACCACGTAACCGAGATTCTTGGCGAAGAGGATGTCGAGCGGACGAACGTACTCGATTCCGCGAACGTAGACCTGTTCCGCATCAATGACGAATCCATGGACGATCGTCCCCAGCAGAATCGCCTTGTGGGCAGCGTCCCATCCATTGACATCGAGAGTTTCGTCAACCTCGGCGTAGCCCAGTTCCTTGGCTTCCCTGAGCGCGGCGGGATAATCGAGCTCCGCGTCTGTCATGCGCATGAGGATGTAGTTGGAGGTGCCGTTAATGATCCCGGTTATCGAACTGACGCGATTGCTCACCAGGGATTCCTGCACCGCCTTGATGATGGGAATCCCTCCCGCCACCGCCGCTTCGAAATGAATGGGGGTGTCGTGTTCACGGGAGAGCGCAAACAGATCGCCTCCCCGCTCTGCCAGGAGCGCCTTGTTGCCGGTGACCACCGGCTTGCTGGCCGTGAGCGCCGCGGCTACCAGTTCGTAGGCCGCGTCCGTTCCGCCGATCAACTCCACCACCACATCCACGGAGGGATCTTCAACCATCAGACGCCAGTCGGTCGTAAAGAGCTCAGCTGGCGCGGTTGCTTCCCGCGCCTTCTCAGGATCCCTTACGACAATCCGGCGGATCTCAAACTTCAACCCGTCCCCGGCGCGATCCGCAATCAGGCCTCCGCTGCGCGCCAGGGTATTCCAGACCCCGGATCCGATCGTGCCGAATCCTGCCAGGCCAATGCCGATGGTGTCGCAGCTCGCGCTCACAGCAGAGCGATAGCGGATGCAGGGAGAAGCGCAAAGACCCAAAGGTGCAAAAGGTCCACCGAATCCCGGCGAACGGGGGTCATCGGCAGAGAGACGGCAGCGACCTGATTGCGAGCTCCACGCGCATCCGGCAGACGGACTACGCGGTACTGATTGAAGAAATCCCGGATCCAGTGGAGCCCCCCGGGAGCGGCGGAAACGTTCCCGGCCACCCGCCCGGGAAGATCCGACTGCCGCCAGAGGGGACCCGAAAACCGGCTCTTCCGTTGATGACGGAAGCGGCCGCGGCCTGCTCTGGACGCCTTTTCCTGCGTCTTGCCGGGAAATTCCGGGGTTTTCGAGCGAGATAATCGTGTTTGTCTGAATTGAGGCCGCACTCCGTGGCGTTATACTGAACAGGACCGCATGAGCATCGATTCGCGTTATACTTGGGATTCCGTCCGCATGGGAGGTAGCCCCTACCAGGGTTCCCGCCGCCGGAAATTCGGCTTCTGGGTCCTGCTCGCGGTGAGTGCGGCGGTGGTAATCCATGCGGTTGGGCTCTGGGCCCTTGGTCGCTTTAACCTCCTGTTGGAACTGGCTGACTTCGAATGGACTTCCCAGACCTTCCAGGTGAGCGAAATCGAGGAGCTGCCCGAAGAGGTTGTGGCACCCGTGGCTGAAAACGAGGAGGTCGAACCGCCGAAGGAGGCGGAAGATCTCCTCACCGAGATCGAAGAGCTCATCCCTGAACTTGACGACACCGAGATCGACATCATCCCCGACCTGGAAAAACCCAAAGTGGCGCTTGAGCCACTCAAGCCGGCAAAGATCGGGGAGGAGGACGGTCAACTCCTTGAACCGCTCAAGGCTCCGGAGGTGCAGGCCAACCTCGCGGAACTCGGACGCAACGAACCACTCTTCACCGAAGTCCCCGAAGGCCGGGTGATCATCGAGGAAGGCAGCATCTCCGCCGATATACCCGATCCCGATTCCTTTCTCAAGGACGCTGCGGTCCGTGGCGCGAACGGACTGGAAGAAAACGGTCTGATGAAGGGCTACACCGAGTTAGGCCGCTACCTCAACTTCGATGTCGACCAGCTCGACAAGGGCCGGGCCGCGCTCCCCAGTGACCTCCTCTTCGAGTTCAACAGGGCCGAACTCAGGCAAAATGCCAAGCTCGGTCTCATGAAGCTCGGCATGCTCATTGACCGCAACCCGGAAATGTACTGCATCCTGGAAGGACACTCAGATCTCTTCGGCACTGATTCCTACAACCTTGGACTCTCACGCAAGCGCGCACAGGCCGTGAAGAACTGGCTGGGCAGTTCCCTTGGTCTCGACAGCACCCACATCATCGTCCGTGCCTACGGCCGCTCCAAGCCAAAGGTCCAGGACGGCGACCAGGACCAGCAGGCCATCAACCGGCGCGTCGACATTCTCATGCGCAAGCAGATCCCCCCTGAGGAGGTCGTCCCGGTGCGGGTCACTCCGAGAGTGCCGCCTCCCGTCTCCGTCCCGCCGAAGGCTCTGCCTGTCCCCGAGGAGCCGCCAGCCCCTCCGCCGACACCGGCCCAACCAGTACCGGAAGAACTGCCACCGCGGGCCATCCCGGTGGAGGAGGAAATCCCTCCGCGTGCCGTTCCAATTCCCGAACGCATCCTCCCGCCTCGACCGGTCGAGCAGATCAGGGGCACCCCGTAAGCCCCGGCGGGGTTTATCCCTTTCCTCGCCCTACTCCTCCTCGGGAACGTCAGGCTCTCCCTCAGGTTCTGCCTCAGGCTCTCCCTCAAGTTCTGCCTCAGGCGCTTCCTCAGGCGCTTCCTCCCCTGCGGGAGCCCCTTCCGACTCAGGCCGG
Source organism: Verrucomicrobiales bacterium (assembly GCA_003483645.1). Taxonomy (GTDB): domain Bacteria; phylum Verrucomicrobiota; class Verrucomicrobiia; order Verrucomicrobiales; family Akkermansiaceae; genus Roseibacillus_B. The sequence goes on along the minus strand of DMYM01000180.1, from coordinate 3,262 downwards.
GGCTCTGGATCAATGCCGAGCACGATGCGCCCGTCGTTGGCCAGCGTGTCGGCCAGGGCATCCCATCCGCCGGGCCGCTGGAGGTTGAAGAGATACAGATAGAGGGAAACGACCTTGGGATTGAAGTCGGTATAGAGCCCATCAACCGTCTCCTTGAGCTTGGCGGTATCCATCTCGGCAGGGAGTTCGCCCTCCACCGAACCCTCCCCATTGTGATCGATCCCCATTCCGTCGCAGAACCCGATGAGAAGGGGTTGCTGGAACTTCATGAACCAGACCTGCAGGAGGTGCTCGCCGATCGTGTCGCTACCGCGCAGCTTCAGCGTCTTGTGCATCCAGGTGATCTGCTCCGCCACCGGCTTCTTCTGGATGAAGACCGGCCGCAACTTGCGCGACTGGGCCAGGCTGGCCAACGCACTCTTGTAGACCTCACGTTCCTCATCGCGGAAGGTGGTGAAGAGTTCCGCCACGATGGCGGGATCGACTTGTTTGAAGAGCTCGTGCGGTTTCACGTGATTGGTGGGGCGGTTATCCGCTCTCAACCGGCAAGGGTCAAGGCTCGGGGAAGGGTGACTGGAGCGCCGATCCTGAGCAACGCCAGATCCCTCCCGGTATTACGGTCATCATCATGCCGGATCTCCCCGCCCGGTCCCCGAAGCAGTCAGCGCGAGATAGGACTGCACCTCCTCACCCGGGACATTGGCCCGCATGAGGGACTCGCCCACCAGAATGGCGTTGGCGCCCGCATTGAGCACGCGCTGAGCATCGCCCACGCTCCTGATCCCGGACTCCGAAACGACGATAACATGGTCCGGAGCCTCCTCGACCAGCCGCTCGGTGATAGCCAGGTCGGTCTCAAATGTCTTCAGATTGCGGTTGTTGATCCCAATGAGATCGGCGCCCAAGTCGATGGCGCGCTCCATCTCGGGGAGATCGTGCACCTCGACAAGGGCATCGAGCTGGAAATCGCGTGCGATGTGGTAGAACTTGTGCAGCTCTTCGTCGGTCAGGCAGGCGACGATGAGGAGGATGGCGTCGGCGCCTGCAATCACCGCTTCGTAGATCTGGGCTTCGTGGACTGTGAAATCCTTGCGGAGGAGGGGGATGGGCGACTCCTTGGAGATCGAGGTCAAGTAGGTGAGAGAGCCCTGGAAGTATTTCTTGTCGGTGAGAATCGACATGCAGGAGGCTCCTCCTTCGATGTACATCCCGGCCTGTTTGAGGGCATCGAAGTTGGGATCAATGACTCCCGCGGAGGGCGACGCCTTTTTTACCTCGGCAATCACGCCCAGCTGGTCGGGCCCGCGATCGAGGGCTGCGCGGAATCCGGCAAATTCGTTCCGCTGCAAGGCGGCGGCTTTCATTTTGTCAGCCACCGGGAGGAGGACCTCCACTTCGGTGCGCTTGTGGGCGATGATTTCGGCGAGCTTGTCCATGCGGATCGGAGGGTGTTTAACCGCGAATGAACGAGAATGGACACGAATTTTTGCGGGTGGGAGAAATTTCGCGAAACCCGCGAATCGGGTGAGGAATTGCCGATTTACGCCGGCGGAAACGTCAATTAGCCCCTGAAAAAGGACTTGCGGGGCGGTGGCGGGGGTGTATCTAGACGCCCCAAGGATGCGGGTGTAGCTCAGTGGTAGAGCGTCACCTTGCCAAGGTGAATGTCGACGGTTCGAATCCGTTCACCCGCTCCACTCAAGCAAAGGGCTCACGGGAAACCGTGGGCCCTTGATCCGTTTTTCTGGCAGGCGCATGACGTAGCAACGAGAAGGCGGTGAAGCCGCCGGGCCATCACCGCCTTTTGACCGGTCCCGGGCTCGAGGGTTCGGTTAGTTGGCCTTCACGCTGATGTTGTCGAGGGTGAGACCGCTGAAGAGGTCCCCGCCACCGTCGCTGAGGAAGTTGAACTCGACGAGAATAGACTCCCCGATGGCCTCCGCCGGGACGGGAACCTCAACGTTGAGGTAGTCGATATCGAATACAGTCATGTCAATCGGAACATCCGCCCCCAGCTGCGTCTGGTCGTCGGCCCGCAGGAAGCGGACGGTGGCCTCATCGGCAAACCCGTCTGCGTCGCGGAAGGCATCGAAGCTCAGGAGAGCTCCGGGCAAATTGGTGAGGTCGATGGCAGGCGAGCGGAGGGAGATATCGGAATCGGGGCCATAATCTCCCAAGTTGGTGCACCACGCGTTGTCCGAACCACCGGCGCCCGTGAGGGGACCGGTGCTCCCGACCGGGACGCCCAGTTGCCACTCCGTGTTGCCCCTGCCGTCATTAACCACGGTGGTCCAACCGGGCGCGCCGGACTCTAGGTCGTCGAGGAAGAGCGGCGGGGGCTCTTCTTCCCGCACCGCCACAAAGCCCTTACCCGGGAACGGTAGAGCGACCGCCACGGTGTTGAGGCCCGACGGATCGCCCGGGATGTCCTGCGCCCCGGCCAGCTCCGGCCAGTTCGCAATCGGAGTGGAGAGATCCGGGTTGGCAAGAATGTCATAAAGTTTTGCCGGGTTGCTCTCCCAGCTGATGCTCAGCATGCCGGTGGTCGCATCGTGACTAATGTCAGTGATCTTGATGGCGGGGCCAAAGAATCCCCCCACGCGGCCAGTGGCGGTCACAAGGTCCAGCGAGAGAACTCCTGCTTCGTCGGAATTGCCTGCCCCACCCGTTCCCGAATTGTCATCGTCGCGCCTACGGATGATGCGGATCATGTTGCCCACCGCCCTGTCCGGTCTGGCGAGCAGGCTGACCGGGCCGGCCGAGGCCACGCCCCCGCCCAGGACGTTCTCCGGATTGAGCAGCGGCGAGGCAAAAATCACCTCTCCGTTTGTGAAGTCGGTGGTGACATCGCCCTCAAACCTCACGATCTGGATGGTGATGTCCCGTAGGCGGCTGGGACAGCAACCGGTGGTCCCGTCAGAAGAATCCCGGTTGAAGATCTCCACCGTCTCGAAGGTGTAAATCTCGGGAAGGAGGACCTGCCAGGTCGAAGCCTGGTCGGAGCTCAGCGTGTGCGTGAAGTTGGCAATCTCATCGAGCGCGCGGCCGGCGTCAAACCCACCCAGTTGCGAGCTCTGCGCCGCCGTTCCGCTGCCGAGAGGAATCGGATCAGCGGCGGTCACGGTGGTCGGCAACACGATCGCCCAGATCAGGCTCAGAAGAGCGCCCCCAAGGGCACTCCGGTGCTTGGAGGCTGTGTCTAGTTTGTTCATGTTAAAGAACTGAAGAGAACCCAGTAACCAAATATTTGCCAAGTCTCGGA
>DMYM01000173.1 GCA_003483645.1 Verrucomicrobiales bacterium | reverse complement strand
CCGATGGGGACTGGCCTTGAGTTGTTCGGCCAGGCTTTTTCGGCCGGCCGGCGCAGTCACTGGCAATCCTGCCAGCAGGATCCACGCAACAAGGAAGAAGGGTTTCATGGCGGCCAGTAAAGGAAAGCCACGGTGACATGAAAAGCCCTCTTCTCACCAAATCCTCTCTGGTCCTGACAAACCCGGAAGAGAGGACTGACAAGGGAGAACTCTTCTCTCATCATCACTTCAATGCCCGCAGATTCTGCCCCCAACGAAGAGGGGAAAACGTCAGGTTGGCTCGACCGGATCGAACGGGTGGGTAATCGCCTGCCCCATCCCATGACTCTCTTCCTCGCCGGGACTGTCATCATCCTGATCCTGCCCCAGATTGCAGATGTCGGAAACTGGTCGGCGGAGAAGAACGTGATGAGACCCAACGCCGAGGGTTTGAAGGTCAGGACGGTGGAAACCGTATCCGCCAACGGCCTGGTCTTCGCGGTGGTGTGGACCGGACGGCTGGTCCTCTGGGATGTCCACCGGAATAGACCTCGGACCGCAGGAACCGCTCTGGCACAGTCAACAGTGAGGTGAGTCCGTCTACTGTGGATCCGGCCCCACCTTCAGAACTCATGTCCGATCACCTTTTACGGAAATTATTCGAGGATCACCTCGAGGAACAACTGCGCCAGCTCCCGGTCCATGCCAGCCGGATGGGCGACCACCGCTACGATGACCAGATCGAGGATCTCTCCGTGGAGGCCCGGCAGGCCCGCATCGGGGCAGAGCGTCAAATCCTCGAAAGACTCGCAGACGAAATTGACTACGAAGGACTCAGTCGGCCCGCCCAGATCGACTATGAGATCTTCCGGCACGACCTGCAGGAGGGGATCTGGCTGGCCGGGAACATTCACGCGTTCGAGGAGGATCCCCGAACCTACAACGAATACCTGACCGGCAGCGTCTACAGCCTCCTCACCCAATCGAGCCTGCCTCGCGAGAACAACATCACCAATGCCATCGTTCGCATGCGGCAACTTCCGACCGTGATCGCCGGGGCCCGGAGCACGCTCACCAGTCCGCCCCTCCCCGTCCTGGAGACAAGTATCGGGCAGAACCGCGGGGTGATCAGTTTCTACGAAGAGGGCATCTACGACCTGATCGGAGACTCCCCGCTGCGGGAGGATGTGCGCCAGGCCGCGGTTGATCTCCTCCCCCACCTGAAAGATTACCAGCAGTTTCTTGAAACGGATCTACGCGAACGTGCCCCCGGGGACTGGCGCATGGGAAAGGAAAAGTTCGATCGCAAGTTGCAGTTTGCCGTCAATGCCGACACCACCGCCAACGAGGTGCTGGCCCAGGCTGAGAGCGAGTTTCATCGCGTCACCAGCGAGATGTATGTGGTGGCGCGGCAACTCTGGAGCAACTGCCACCCCGGCCTGTCTCTCCCTCCCGACGACGAAACCGGACGTCATGAGACCATCACCCGGGTTCTTGCCTCCATCGGCCGGGAACACGGCGACCCCGGGAGCCTTCTTGCCGACGCCCGGGCCACCGTGGACAAGCTGAAAAGGTTCATCACAGATAACGACATCCTGCGCCTGCCGGATCCCGACCAGTGCGAACTGATGGAAATGCCGGAGTTCCACCGCGGCAACTCGCTGGCCTACATCCAACCCGCGCCACCCCTCGACCCCGAGAACAGGACGATCTACGCGATCAGCCCCCCGCCCGCCGATTGGGACGCCGAACGGGTGGAGAGCTTCCTGCAGGAGTACAACCGGCACATGCTGCAGATTCTCACCATCCACGAGGCCTACCCCGGTCACTATGTGCAACTCGCCTATCACAATCGCGAAACCTCACCCATCCGTCGCCTCCTGCTCTCAGGTGTCTTCATAGAGGGATGGGCGGTTTACACCGAACAGATGATGCTCGACCAGGGCTATGGCGACGGAGACCTCGCCCTGCGTCTCACTCAACTCAAGTTCTACCTCCGTGCGGTGGCCAATGCCATTCTCGACCACCGCATGCATTGCACCTCCATGAGTGACGAGGAGGCCCTCGACTTTCTCATGAATCAATCATTCCAGTCCGAGGGCGAAGCCCGCCTCAAGATCATTCGCTCCAAGCAGTCCACCGTGCAGTTGAGCACCTACTTCGTGGGCCGCATGGCACTCTGTGAATTGCGCCGGGAGATCCAGCGGGAACAGGGCGAGGACTTCGATCTCGGACGCTACCACGAAGCCGTCCTCGCCAACGGTTCCCTGCCGGTGAAGTACCTGGGGGAAGTGGTCCGGGAGCGACTGCGGAATCCACGCTAGGACTCCGGTGCAAAAAAGAGGACTCCTTGAAAGGAGCCCCCTGCAATGAATCGGCCAGGAACAAACCCTACTTCTTTTCCTGCCCCTTGATGGAGAGCAGTTCCACTTCGAAGATGAGGGTGGAATTCGGCCCGATGTCCCGCCCGGCCCCAGCCTTGCCATAGGCAAGGTTGGCAGGGATGAAGAGCTTGTATTTGGCACCCACCTGCATCAACTGAAGGGCTTCGGTCCAACCAGCGATCACTCCGTTGACGGGGAAAGTGGCTGGCGACTTGCGCTCGACGGAACTGTCAAAGACCGTGCCATCGATCAGGGTCCCGTGGTAATGAACCGTGACCGTGTCAAGGGGAGTAGGCTTCTCTCCCTTGCCGGCGGCGAGGACCTCATACTGCAGGCCGGTCTCCGTGACTTTCACACCCTCACGCTTCTTGTTGTCATTGAGGAACTTGGTGCCAGCAGCGAGGTTGTCCGCCCCGGCTGAGGCCGTCTTCGCTTCCGCCTGCTTCTGCATCTCAGCCTGGAACTTCTCCATGACTTTCATGGCATCCGCTTCCGTGATCCTGGAATCCTTCCCGGTGAGCCCCTCACGCAGACCAATGACAAGATTCTCGATGTTCAACTCGATGCCGTCACCATTGATGGTCTCCCCGATATTGCGCCCGATGAGATAGGAGGCCTTGTCCCGGTCGGATTCCAACTTTGGTTCTTGTGCTGGAATCCAAGTGGCCAGGGAAGCCATGAGCAAACAGGCGGCAATTGTGTGTCTGAACATGGCGGGGAGACTTGGCCCGGAATCCCCAAAGTCAACTTATTCTTCCCCCGGAGCATTGAAACACCCGGAGAATCATCGATACTCTATCCCGATGAAGATCCTTATCGTCTCGTGCAGCCTGCATGCCGAGAGCAAGAGTCGCCGACTGGCCGGCAAACTGGAATCCCTTTGGCGAGCTGACGGGGACGTGGCAATCGCCACCCTCGACCTGCGGGAACTCGCATTGCCTCCCTGCGACGGATGCGCAGCCTACGGAGACCCCGCCACGCAGAGATTGCAGGAGGCTTTTACCGCGGCTGATGCCGTCGTCTTCGCCGTGCCGATCTACAATTACGACGTCAATGCTGCCGCCAAGAACGCCATTGAACTGGCGGGCCGCCAGTTGACCGAAAAGGTGGCAGGCTTTCTCTGTGCGGCCGGGAGTGATCGCAGCTACATGTCCGTCATGGCGGTGGCTAACAGCCTCATGCTGGACTTCCGCACCATCATCCTGCCCCGCTTTGTCTACGCAGGAGAAGATGACATTCCCGAGAGTGGAGAAATGAGCAGTGAAATTTGCGACCGGGTCGCCCAATTTGGCGCCGAATTCCAGCGTCTCGCCCGGGCGATCCACACCGCGTAAAACGGGAATCCTATTCCGATTTACGCACGAGGATCATCTCCCCCCCTTCGTCGGTCTCAACATTCTTGAGTCCTACCACGAGTTGCTTGTTGTCAACGATCCGGTGGGTGATCTTGAGTGTCATTTCTTCCTTCCCTAAGTTGGCAAACTTGAGAGTCAGAGTCGCCACCCCATTCTCCTCGGCCCACTTTCCACGGCCCATTCCTCCCTTTTCGTTCGCCGTGACATGCACGACCTCACCAGTCTTGGGATCGACCGCAATCATGGCCTCAGAGTTGTTGTTGGGCCTCTTTACGCTCAAGGCCAGGACGTAA
>DMYM01000209.1 GCA_003483645.1 Verrucomicrobiales bacterium | reverse complement strand
CGGTCCACGCCGAAGAGGAGACGGTAGTAGTCCTTCACGGTGTCCTGGAAGAGCTTGGGAGAAAAGCGGATTTCCCAGCGTCGGCGGGACTCGGAGGTCTTGAGGGGCTCGTGGAGGGACTGGAAGATCGCAGGATCGGAAAGCGGGGCCGGCGGGATGGTGATGTCGGCAAACATCTTCTCGTCGCGTTTGTCGGGGGGGAACTGGCGCTTGGCCCCGTCCTGGCAGTGCACGGCCTTGAAGCTCACCGAGAGACACCACGGTTTATCCTTGGGAGCAGTGCGCAGGAACTCGAGAGACTGGTCTCCCTGCAGGGCGGTGAGGTGCTGGTTGTTCTCGCGCTTGGGATCGAGGAAGCGCCCCTGTCCCGCGAAGCCACGCCAGAAGTCGAAGGTCTTACGCGCTTCCGTCATCTTGTTGCCCACCCCGTATTTCCCCACGAAGCCGGTGTGGTAACCTGCCTTCTTCAGGAGTCGCGGGTAGGCCTTGTCCCAGGCGGCTGCGGTGAACTCGGTGCGAAAATCGTGGATCTGGTGGCGGGCTTCGTACTGGCCGGTGAAGATGCTGGCGCGGCTCACCATGCAGATGGCGGTGGTGACGAAGGCGCTCTCGAAGACGTGGCTCTCCCTGGCGAGGACGTCAAGGTGGGGTGTCCGGCAGATCTTGTGTCCGGCAAAACCGAAGGTGTCGTGACGCAGGTCGTCGACGAGGAGGAAGAGGATGTTTGGTCTGGGAGCGGCGGGAGCGGCGGAAGGGAGGCACAGGAGAAGCGACAGGATGGCCAGGAGAACTCTCATACCGGTTTGTTATGAGCTGTGGCCTTGCAGGGCGACAAAAAAGGTTATTTGCCATCCCCGGGAGTCGTTAGCCCTGATGCTTGCTGAGCAGGCGCCCGGCGAGGTTCTGGAGGGGGAGCATCTCCCTGCGATTCAGCGTGCTACCGGTCGCGTCCACGTAGGTGGTGGTGCGCACCCGCTGGGTTCCATCGCGCTTGGTGAACCGGATGGTATCCACCGTGGGGCAGTCTCCCTCCGTTTTCCCGGCGTAAAAGACAAAGAGGCGATCGAGCCTGATGCGCTCCTCGTCGCTGAGCCGGTGGGTCCCGAGTTTGTGGGGCGTGCCAATCTTCCCCGGCGTGCCGAGGTCGTAGATCACGACTTCGTGGGCGGTGAAGACGAAGCGGTAGGAACAGTGGTGGGAGCACCCGATCGACTTGTAGCAGATGGTAAGACTTTGACCGGATTTAAGATTGAGGAGGGAGAACTCACGGGGAGCGGGGGCGCGATCACGGAAGGTGGCGGCGGCGATGGTGGAGAGGACCGGTGAATACATGAGATTCGGGATTCTGGTTCAGGTATCATCCAGACTAGGGACCAGCCCCAGCAGGACAATGAGCCGTTAGGGTTATCCCGGCCTGGATTTTAACCCGGTTGGGGCAGGGGAAGAGCCAAGATTCTCACGGGCACTCGTTCTCGGCGAGCCAGTCGTTGAGAATCTCGAGGGCGGCGACCTGGTCGATAATGTCCTTCTGCGCCCGGGCGGACTTGCCGGCTTCGCGCAGTTTCCCGGCGGCGCTGGTGGTGGTGAGACGTTCGTCGCTGTAGGCGAGCGGAACGCCGGGAATCTTCCCGGCGAGTTCGGTGCCGAAGGCGCGTACGCGGTGGGCTGCTTCGCCTTCCCTGCCATCGAGGCGCAGGGGAAGGCCGAGAAGGATCAGCCTGATCCTGCGCTCTTCCACGATTTCGGCGATGCGCTGGAGGGGATCGACCCGGCTGGTGTGAATGGTTTCCACCGGATGAGACGCGATTCCCAGCTCATCGGTGGCGGCGAGACCGATCCGAGCCTGGCCGTGATCGATGGCGAGAATGGGGTGGTGGCCCATGGGGAATGCGGGATTTGAAATCTCCTACAGCAACTCGTCCGGGAGTTCCTGGACGACTTTCCTGATCTCATCGGCCCGGTGGCGGTTGGCGATCAGGATGGCGTCATCGGTTTGCACCACGATGAGGTCGTCCACGCCGAGGAGGGCGATGCGGTGGTTCTGTTCGCTGAAGACGATGTTGTTGCTGCTGTCCACCACCGTGACCGGGGTGTTGCACTGGTTGGAATCGGCCACGGTTTCGAGGTGGCTGGCAACCGAGATCCACGAACCCACGTCGTCCCAGTCGAAGGTCGCCTCGATGTTGAGGACGCGGGAGGCCTTTTCCATGAGGGCGTAGTCGATGGAGATGGGAGTGAGTTCGGGGAAGCGGGTCGCCACCGTGCCGGCCACGTCGCTGCTGTCGCGGATTTCCTCCACAAAGCTCCCCAGTTCCGGGGCGTGGGTGTTGAGCTCGTTGAGGACGGTGGGGACCGACCAGATGAACATGCCGGCATTCCAGGAGAAATTCCCGCTGGCAAGGAACTCTTCGGCCTGCTCCGGAGCGGGCTTCTCGCGGAAACGCACCACCTCGTGAGGCTGATGGGCGAGCTTCAGGTCCTCCAGATCGGCCGCTCCTCCCCGCTCGACGTAGCCGTAGGAAGGACAGGCCCAGGTGGGCTTGATTCCCACCGTGACCAGTCCCGCGCTTTCCGAGGCGGCAGTGAGGGCGTCGTTCATGACGGAGTGAAAGGCGGTGGTGTCCTGGATCAGGTGATCGGAGGGCAGGATCAGCATGGAGGCCTCCGGGTCCCGTGCCGCTACCAGGCCGACCCCGAGGGCAACCGCCGGTCCGGTGTCGCGCCTGGCGGGTTCCGCGAAGATATTCTCGGGGGGCAGGGAGGAGGCCAGTTGGCGCACGGCCTCTTCCTGGAGGGCGTTGGTGAGGATGAGAATGTTCTCGCAGGGGATCAGTCCCTCAAGGCGGTCGAGGGTCTGGTTGAGCAGCGTATCAGATCCGAGGAGATTGAGGAGCTGTTTGGGTTTTGCGTTTCGGCTGAGGGGCCAGAAGCGGGTGCCGCTGCCGCCCGCCAGGATCATGGCATATGAACTGGACATGCTGCGGCGATAGTGTCGGAACATTGGGGATGGTTAAAAGCAGCGATGTGAGGAATTTCTTGTTTTCCCCCGGCAGAGTGTAAGTTAGGTTCAGTTCGTGAATGATAAACCGCAGGATCCCGGAAGAACGCTGGTGGAAGCCAGCGTCGAGTGTGCCCCGATTGCGCTTGGGGTAGCGGCCGGGATCTTTCTGGGTGACATGATGCACCGCAGCGCCCGGCGTCCGGTGGCCTTTGCTCTGGGGGTGCTCGGAATCGCGGCCATCGCTCCGGTGGTTGTCGACACCGTGTGCGACAAGGTGGCGGGACCGAACACGCGTCGCGGAACGCAGCGTACTCTCCGGAGTATTCGGGAAGGGGCAGGGGCCCCGGCCCGTGATATTGACTTCGTGGAGGAGGAACTGGGCGAGATGTACGTGGGCTAGGAGAATCAGGGATTCCTCAGGCCCGGGGAATCTGCCGCTCGCGGTGGTCCGGAGCGTTCCATGCCGGGGCGGGCTTTCATGCCGCCCCCTTGCGGTGCAGATTGGTGGCTATCTCGCGAACCACCAGGGGGAAGCTGGCGCGGAAGCGGTGTTGCGGACGCCAGCTCAGACCCGCCACGGCCTTGCTGAAGTCCACCGCGTAACGCCGGTCATTGCCCGGACGATCGGCCACATGGGTAATAAGGGAGGTCGGTTTGGCCAGGATTTCGAGGACGCTGCGGGCTATGCCCAGATTGGTGCGTTCGCACTGCCCCCCGAGGAGATAGACGGCCCCGGCATGGCCCCTGAGGAAGGCTGTAATCATCCCGCGGCAGTGGTCATCCACATGCATCCAGTCGCGGATCTGCATGCCGTCGCCGTGGATGGGAACCGGCTGGTCATGAAAGGCGGCGTGCACGAGGGTGGGGACCAGTTTTTCGGCGTGCTGGCGGGGACCGTAGTTGTTGCTGGAACGCGTGATGACGATGTCCTGTTCGTGGCAGCGTGTGGCAGCGAGGCAGAAGAAATCGGCAGCGGCCTTGGAAGCGGCGTAGGGGGTGGTAGGGTTGAGCGGCTTGATTTCCACGAAGCGCTCAGGGGGCGAGACCGAGCCGTAGACCTCGTCAGTGGAGCACTGCAGGAGGGGGACCGCGGCGGCCCGGCACGTTTCCACGAGACGGGAAGTTCCGATCACATTGCTGTGCAAAAAGGCGGAGGGGGAATCCAGGGACCGTTCGACATGCGACTCGGCGGCCAGGTTGAACACCCCCGTGATGCGATGTTCGTGCAGGAGGCTGGCGGTGAGTTCGCGGTCGGCGATGTCCCCTTCCACAAAGCCAAAGCGGGGATCCTGATCGGGGCCGATGAGGTTGCCGCGGTTCCCCGCGTAGGTGAGTTTGTCGAGCACGATGAGGCGCTCCAGTCCTTCCGCCCGGAGGAGGTGGCGGACGAGGGCGGATCCGATGAATCCGGCGCCCCCGGGGAGGAGGATGGAGCGGAGTTGGCGCACGTGGAAGAATAGGCAGGATTGCGGCAAAGGGAAATGGCTCTTTTTTCATGATGGTGCGTTGCACGGGATTCTGGTGGCCTGCTAGGCTCGCTCCATGGAAATCGTGGTGACGGGCTGCACGGGACGACTCGGGCGCGCTTTGATCCGTGAGTGGCAGGGGGAGCACGTGCTGCATGGCCTGGGCCGGGAGGATCTTGATTTCGGTGAGCCCGCTGAGCTGGAGCGGAAGCTGGAGGGGCTGCACTTTGATGCTCTTGTGAACTGCGCGGCCATGGCGGACGTCGAGAGCTGTGAAAGCCAGTTGCGGCAGGCGCATCTGATCAACGCCGAATCTCCCCGCCTGCTGGCGCGCGTGTGTGCCCGGCGCGGCGCGCGCCTCATCCACTTCAGCACGGACTACGTGCTTGATGGCGCCAGCGAGGGCCTTAAGAGCGAAGAGGCTGCGGTGCGGCCCCTCAATCAATACGCGCGAACCAAGCGGGCGGGGGAGGAGAACGTCCTGGAAGAGAATCCGTCTGCGATCGTGGGGCGGGTCAGCTGGCTGTTTGGATCCGGGTCAGAAGGTATTGTCGAGTCCGTGTTCAGGAGGGCCCGTGGGGGCAAGGAGCTTCGGGCCGTGGACGACAAGTTTTCCAAGCCGACTTCGGTGCGGGAAATCGGCCGGATGGTAACGGCCCTCCTGGGCAGGCCGGATCTGGCGGGACTCTTTCACCTGACACACGCCGGTGAACCGGAGAGTTGGTGGTCGATTGCGACCAAAGTCGTGCGCCTGGGGCATGAAGCGGGACTCCTGGAAAGTTGTCCGGAAGTTCAACCGGAAGGGTTGGAGCGGGCGGAGCGATTGAGAGTGGTGCGACCGGTCCATACCGCAATGGACCCTGCGCGGCTGCGCACCGATTTGCACTGGCGGGGTGTGAGCTGGGAGGAGGAGGCCCGGATAAGCTTGGAAGATCTGTCGGGGTAGGGGGTTGGATGCGGTTCTTGGTCACCGATAAGCCTCCCTTGGCGATCGGAAATCCCATTGACCCACCGCAGGGCTGGTACACACTCCCACCATGAAACGTGTAATCCAACCATTTCTGCTGGGGACGGTGGGCGCACTGATCTCCTCCTGTGGGGGGTTGGCACCCTCGGGGGATTATGATTCCTCGACTGATCCGCTGGACTCGCCCGGCAGTCAACGCCGGGCCGAGGCGATCAATAGCGGCCCACGCTATGCCCCGGGGAGTTATGTGGAAGTGACCGATGCCAATGCCGGTCTCTACCGGCGCTTTCCGAAAGGAGATATGCAACCGTCCACCAAGCTGGTTCCTGGCACGCAGCTCAAGGTGCTCAGTGAGAAAGGATCCTACGTGAAGGTTGAGACGGAATCCGGGCAGATCGGGTATGTTCCCGCCATCATGGTGAGTGACCGGGTGGCGGACTCAACCCTGGTTCCGCTGGAGGGCATAGCTGTTCCCCTGGCGCCGGTGGACTCCGCCGATCCGGAAAGTCTTCCGCCTCTGCCCCCCGCGGACCCCTCCTCATTCGTAGCGCCGGAACCGGAAGTGCCGCCGATCTCGGTGGAAAGGTCTGGAGCCCCGGCCCCGGTTCCCGCGTCGCCGGATGAGTAGCTCGTTTTGTCAGAGATTCCGAAGGGTCTCCTTGATCGCCTCGAAATTGGGCTGATCGGCCGGGTTGTCATTGACCTCGGCGTAGCGGATCACACCCTCGCCATCGATCACGAAGGCGGAGCGTTTGGACACTCCTCCCATGGGCAGGTTCTTGTCGGGCAGGAAGCTGTCGTAGGCCACACCCCAAGCCTTGGTAGCCTCGTGTTCATAGTCGCTGAGAAGGGTGATGCCAATGCCCTCTTTTTCTGCCCAGGCAGCCTGCGCAAAGGGATTGTCACCACTAACGCCAAGAATCTGCACGCCCAGCTCTTCATATTCGCTGATTCCCGCTGTAAGGCTGCATAATTCCGTCGTGCAGCCTCCGGTGAAGGCCATCGGGAAAAAGAGCAGGAGCGTTGTCTTGCCCGCTGTCTGTTGGGAGAGGGTCACCAGCTCGGGGCCGTCGGAGCCGAGGGTGGTTAGGGTGAAATCGGGTGCGGAGTCGCCTGTCGTGATTGCCATGGGCCGGACTCTAGTAGTGAGCGGCGAGG
>DMYM01000515.1 GCA_003483645.1 Verrucomicrobiales bacterium | reverse complement strand
AAACCAGCAGGATCCCGGCGATGGCCAGGGCAAGGACCGCCTCCAGCAGGAGCATCCCCCGCCGGGAACGGCGGACACGTCGTCTCCCGTGGTTACTGTTGGTAAAGTCTCGCATAGCGCCAGGTTTCAGCGATTCGCTCATGCCACCTGAGGTCCTCGTACCAGGTCCCGATGACCTGTACGTGGTACATCTGCTGCATGACCCGCCCCTTTTCCGTCGTCATCCGCTGTTCTTCCACCACGTCCTCCAGCGGCCGGATAACGACCTGAATCTCCAATTCGTTTTTCTCCTCAAGGGGATAGGATTCCTCCAGCTCCTCGATCTCCGGCAAGGTGGCATACTTCATCAGTTCGCTGTGAAGGATACGCCCCATCTTGGCGTCCCTCCGCATCTCGCGCAGGATCTCCGCGATGTCATTGAGGGCCACCATGTAGGACACTCCCACCATCGAGAAGACCGTGAGGGCAATCATGACCTCCATCAGGACGAATCCGCCGCGCCGACGCGCTCTGGTAACACCCTTCTTCATTGCATGATCACGGCTTCCTCCTCATCAGTCCGTGCCGTCAGCGGGTTCATGTGCATGATGATGTAACTGTCTTCCCTTGCCACCCGGATCGAAACCGGCTCACACAACCCCGTGCTTTGAAACTGCCAGATCACTGACTCTCCCTTCTCGGGCCGGATCCAGGCATCCTCCTTGGTCCCCCAGCGGCGAATCGTAATGACCGCCTCTCCCGCCTCCAGGGTGTCGTAGATCTCCTCGTTGCTCTCGCTGAACTCCCCGTCCTCCGTCAATCCCGGGAGGGCATCCGGATCGAGCAGGTCCTGGCTCCGCACATCCGCCCCGGCAAGGACCACCTTGTCGTGCTCGATGCGGAGCCAGAAGGGCTTCTGGTGCAACACCGACATGGCGTGGCCGCGAGAGGACATCGCCTCGATCTTCACGCTGGTCTTGCGGAGCAACTCCTTGTCCTGAGAGTTAAACTGGTAGGTCAGGCCAACGCTGATCACAACCAGAATAACGACCAATGCCAGAATGGTCTCCAGCAGAGTCATGCCTCTCCGCCATCCAGGATACCAGCCGCTACTATTCCGTATCCTGACTGCTGAGGTCATCATCAGTACCGAGTTCGCCGTCCTTTCCTTTCGAGATCACTTCCGGGTAGCTCCGGTCCTTGGAGCCGGGATACTTGTAGACGAACTCCTGATCCCAGCCATCCTTCGGGAGCGTCTTGAAAGTCGGTTCCCAGCTCCGGGGCTCCGGGGCGGTCGTCGGCTTCTCGACGAGAGCCATCACGCCCTGTGACTCCGAGGGATAGTTTCCCGCCCGGTGCCGGTACATCGTGAGGGCACTGTTGATCCGCTGCAGTTTGCTCTTGGTCTGGACCTCCCGTCCAAACCCGGTGAACCCGCCGCTCAGTCCGATCGCGGCCCCAAGGATCAATCCGATGATCCCGAGGACGATGACCATCTCAAGGAGGGTGAATCCCTGCGCCCCCCGGATCTGGGCACCGTCGCGACGTTCAAACTTCACTTTCATTAAATAGATACTTGTTTTGCTAGGTAAGTTACAGGGATGGTAGCGCCTTTCGACTGAAAAATTGTCCACTGGAAACGGGAAATCACCGGAATTCCGGGCCACGAGACCCTTGGCCTCGTTCATGTATGCGGGAAATGGACGGAATTTCCGCAAATTCGCATGTTATCTTTCCAGCATACCGCCTCCAACAGACCCCACCGCCATCGGTTATCGGGAACCCGGAAGCTGTCTATCGTCTCAGGTTTGAGACCGCCGCGACTTCCTTTGCCGGCAACCAGGCCCGGTGCTCAGCCTTCACGGCCTCCCACTCCGGACTCCCGGCCACGTTGCGCCACTCGTGAGGATCAACCGTGTGATCGTAAAGTTCCTCCGATCCGTCCGCGTAGCGGATGTAGCGCCAGCGTTCACTCCGCACCGCGTGGTTTCCCCGGCCATAGGTCATGAGGGCCGGTTGCTTCCATTCCCGGCCCGGATCGTGGAGGAGGGGCACTGCGCTCAAGCCGTCGCACTTCGCCCCGGGCAATCCACCCAACTCCAGGAGAGTCGGATAGATCACCGAAAGGTCCACCGGCCGCTGACATCGCTCCCCTTCCCCCGTTACCCCCGGGGCCACCACGATGAAGGGGACATGATTGCTCTTTTCCCAGAGGGCGAACTTCTCGATGTGATTCTTCTCCCCGAGGTGAAACCCGTGATCGGACCACAGCACCACGATGGTGCGTTCCCGCCGCGGACTGGCATCCAGGGCATCGAGGACCCTCCCCAGTTGCCTGTCCGCGAAGACACAGCAGGCCGCATAGGCCTGCACGAACTGGTCGAAGGATCCCGGCAGGCGACGGTCGAGTTTCATCATCCCGTTCCAGAACCACTTCGTGTTGCCCATGAGCATCTGCGCTCCACCCGGAAGATCCTTCCAGTCATCGGAAAGTCGTGGCGGCGGACGAACCTTCTCCGTTCCCTTGTGATACTGCTTTGGTGCAAAGAAGGGCGAGTGGGGCTTGAAGATTCCGCAGGCCAGGAAGAGTGGCTTGTCCCTGGGGGGATTCTGCAGGGCCTTGATACAGTAGTCCGCGGTCCGGAAGTCGATCGTGTTCCGCTCATCCGGCGGCCACACCCCCCAGTCGGTGTTGCGCGATCCATACTGATCTGCCTCATTGAGTTTCCTGGGCGGCATGTTTTGCGGCGCCATCATCTGGAAGTCGTCGAAGGAGGCCTTGTCGTGAAAGCCTTCCGCCTTGTGATGGAAGATCTTGCCCGCTCCCCGCACCGAGTATCCTGCCGCCTGGAATTGCTGCATGATCGTCCGGCGTTTCGGCAGCGCCTTGCGCCAGTCGCTGTTATTGGCATAGATCCCGGTCGTCGACGGACGTAAACCCGTCAACAGGGCCGACCGGGACGGATTGCAGGCTGGCGAAATACAGTAAGCTCGCGTGAAGAGCACTCCTCTCCTGGCCAACCGCTCCAGGTTGGGCGTCCTGATGGGGGACTCCGGATCCAGCAGCGAGATCCAGTCGTTCATG
>DMYM01000061.1:2603-2792 GCA_003483645.1 Verrucomicrobiales bacterium | reverse complement strand
TTCAACGGCAAGACCGTTGACCTCACCCCCTCCTCCATGGTGGCAATGATAACCGGTGACTCACCCAAGGTGGACGCTGCGGTCGGCATGCTCAGCCAGTTCGACATCATTGAAACGGTGCGTACCGGAAAAGTGGTCATGGCTCGCGGGGAACAGCCAACCTAGGCTCAACTGAGTCCCCCGCGCCCC
>DMYM01000061.1:0-2290 GCA_003483645.1 Verrucomicrobiales bacterium | reverse complement strand
CTGAGTCCCCCGCGCCCCTGGATCCCCCCGTTTCCGATATCAAGGGCTAGAGTTGGATAGAACAAGATTCCCGATCGAAAGGCCCTTGCCACGACTATCGAGGTTCCTCTGGACTTCGCCTACGGGAAAACCGGACAGGCTTCCTGTTGCCAGGGGCCTTCGATTCGGTGCTCATTCATTGCGGGAGTAACCGTGGAGATTTATCCCCATCCGGCAGGGACTCGAACGCTGCTCGCAGGGGAATTTCCCGGGATTGTCTCTGAACAGGGTTGTAGCGCGGATAGATACCCTCAAATACTCCTCGCAACGACAGGGGCCCGGGGTCCGATTCACTGTAGGTGAGAACGACTTCGAGTCCACCACCGTAGGTAAAGTCGCCTGGACCCTCGTCGGTCAGGCGCACCTTCCCGCTTAGCAGGGCATAGCGCAGTTTTCCATCTGAACCCGCTGGTTTTATTGTCAGGTCCCCCTCGATTCTGTCGATCTGGTAGACCTTTTTGGTTTGCTGACTCGTGCGCTCCATTACTCCCGGCGGGTAGACTTGGGAGAGCCATTTTTTCAGAGCGGCAGCTTCTACCCTGCGCTCTTTGCGGGGGTACTTGAGCGGCTCCCAGTCTTTTTTGTTGAGCGCAACAACCTCAACAACCGGCGCGCGGTAGGCTATCATGCGTTCTTCCAGCAGGCGCACGAAAATACGAATGCCTGGCTGTTCCAGATCCGGTAGTTTTAAGGGATGCTCTGCGGTTGGCGCGTGGGCAAGGTCGAGAGCAGGGATCGCCTGCTTTAGTCCTCGAATGGTATAGTCCCCGAGGGATTCGCGCTTTTGTCCTCCACCGGGGACCCGCCGGGGCCCCATCCGGCGAAAAGCGTCGAACCAGTGTACCAGGTTGCCTTCCGCGTCGAGAATGGCCAGATCCACGTTGCTTTGCTTTCCACCGAAGCCCCGTCCATTGAATTTCCTCTGCCAGACCTCTCGCACCGGGTCAGGGATATTCGGGTCATTGCGATGCCCGTGCCAGGAAGCGGCAATGAAAGGTCGCAACATGCGAACCACCTTCGGGTCTATGAGCGAGGCCCCCCGGACCTGCGTGGCGGTCGCTCAGCAGTGCCCGGAGGAGAGATCCCCGTATTGGGCATGGATGATCACCAGAAATACGGGACGCTTTTCGCGAAGCGCCCTTCCCTGGGCCTCCTGCAGCGAGGAGGCCCAGTCGATCTGGTACATGGCAAGATCGTCTTTTCCGGGACGGAAGGCCTTGTAACGATCAAGAACGGCTCCTACTTCCGGGACTTGGGCCGGAGCGATGCCCACAACCGCCAGCAATAAGATGAGCACAGTGCAGAGGCATCTCATGGTGTATTGGTCCCTTTGTTCCTGGCGCGCAAGCTGTCGCACGACAACCCTGTGCACATTCCCTAAAGAATGAATATAGCACCCAACTTTCCCCTCGCAAGGGAGAAGCTGGCCAGAGTCCGGCAGATGCCGGGGCAAGCAGGCTAGCCGTAATCCCTGCTGGGCCTCATCACCTGAAACGTTCTACGGCGCCGCCGTGATAACTCTGACGTCATCGATGGATAATCCACTGAAGGCATCCACGCTGCTGTCACTGACGAAGTTCCATTCCACCAGAATCGTCTCTCCAAGAGCCCCGGCCACGACGGGGATGGTGATGGTTAGATAGTCGGTGTCGAACACGCTCATGTCGATGGGGAAATCCGTTCCAAGTTGCACCTTGTCGACAGCACGAAGAAAGCGCACCACCGCTGTGTCCCCGAAGCCATCCGCGTCCCGGAAGGCGGCGAAGGAAAGCTCCGCTCCGCTCACTCCAGTCAGGTCGATTGCAGGAGAACGAAGGGAGATATCAGAGTCGGAGAAATAGTCACCGAGGCCGGTGCACCAGGCATTGGCAGATCCATCGGCCCCTTCGATCGGACCGGTGGAGCCATTAGGGGTCCCAAACTCCCACTGCGTATTCCCGTTGGCATCGTTCACCACCGTGGTCCAGTCCCCCGTCCCTGACTCGAGATCGTCAAAGAAGAGAGGGGGCGCATTCTTCTCCCGGATTGCAACGAATCCCTTGCCCGGGAATGGCAGGGCGATGTCCAGCGTATTGGTGCCTGAGAGGTCGGCAGGAATATCCTGCGAGCCTGCCAAGCCGTCCCATGACTCTCTTGGCGAGGAAAGGTCCGCGTTGATCAGAACGTCATAGACCTTCCCCGGCGTACTCGCCCAGGTGAGACGAAGCATGGTGGAGTCGAGCGGAGAATGGTCGACAGCCAGCTTGAGCTC
>DMYM01000435.1:6766-6994 GCA_003483645.1 Verrucomicrobiales bacterium | reverse complement strand
CAGGAGCAGGCCTTTGAGAAATTGGCCAAGTCGCTGGAGGCCGGCAATGCGCACCAGACACTGCTGGGGGTCACGGGGTCCGGTAAAACGTTCAGCATGGCCAATGTCATCGAGCGGATGGGCAGGCCCACCCTCGTGATGAGCCACAACAAGACCCTTGCCGCGCAGCTCTACTCCGAGTTCAGGAACTTCTTTCCGCACAATGCGGTCGAGTATTTCGTGAGCTAC
>DMYM01000435.1:0-6360 GCA_003483645.1 Verrucomicrobiales bacterium | reverse complement strand
CAACGACGAGATCGAGCGCCTGCGATTGAGCACGATGGGTTCGCTCCTGACCCGTCAGGATGTCGTGGTGGTGGCCTCGGTAAGCTGCATCTACGGCCTTGGATCGCCCGACGACTACGAGGGGATGATGGTCCCCGTCTGGCAGGGGCAGGAGCTGGCGCGTGACGAGCTCCTGGGACAGCTGGTGAGCATTCTCTTTGAGCGCAACGACATCGCCTTCGGCCGCGGGAAGTTCCGGGTGCGGGGTGACGTGGTGGAGGTGCATCCCGCCTACCTCGAAGGCACCGCCATCCGGGTCGAGTTCTTCGGGGACGAAGTAGACCGGGTGTCCACCATCGATGTCCTGACCGGGGCGGTGATCGAGCGGGTCGACAGGCACACCTTCTTCCCTGCCAAGCAGTTTGTCAGCTCCGCTGACAAACTGCAGCGGGCCATGATCGCGATTCGCGCCGAGATGGATGAACGAATCGAGTTCTTTGAGAAGAATGGCAAGCTCATCGAGGCCCAGCGTCTCAAGATGCGCACGGAGTACGACCTGGAGATGATGCAGGAAATGGGCTTCTGCCAGGGAATCGAGAATTACTCCCGGCACATCACGGGACGGGCGCCGGGCGATCGGCCCTATACCCTGCTCGATTTTTTTCCCGACGACTTCCTCGTGCTCATGGACGAGAGCCATGTCAGCCTGCCGCAGATCCGTGGGATGTATGAAGGTGACATGAGTCGCAAGCGGGTTCTGGTCGACCATGGGTTCCGGTTGCCCAGTGCGCTCGACAACCGTCCGTTGCGCTTCAAAGAATTCATGGAACTCACCAGGCAGCGTGTCTACGTGAGTGCCACCCCGGGCCCCTTTGAAGTGGTCAACTCGCGTCCGGACAACAAGGGTTGTATCTCCGTGCATGGAAACAAGGAACGTGGGATCGATCCCATCAGCCTGAGGCAGCTTCGCATCGTGCCCAGTCCCACCGATGAACCGGTGGAGGCATTTGATGTGACCCGGAAAGGCAACCTCCTCATCGTGGAGCAGATCATCCGTCCCACTGGTCTGCTCGACCCCGTCCTCATCCTCAAGCCCCTCGACGGGCAGATCGACGAGACCATCGAGTTGTGCCGGCAGCGCACCGAGAAGGGTGAGCGCGTGCTGGTGACCACCCTGACCAAGCGCACGGCCGAGGATCTCACAGAGTATCTCCAGGGGGCCGGGCTCAGGGTGCGCTACATTCACGCCGATATCGACGCGGTCGAACGGGTGGAGATCCTGCGGCAGCTCCGGGCCGCAGAGTTCGATATCCTGGTGGGGATCAACCTGCTGCGGGAGGGTCTCGACCTGCCCGAGGTCTCTCTGGTGTGTATCCTCGATGCCGACAAGGAGGGCTTTCTGCGCAACGAGACCAGCCTGATCCAGACTGCGGGAAGGGCGGCCCGTCACATCAATGGCGAATGTGCGCTCTTCTGTGACCAGGTGACCGATTCCATCCAGCGCCTCATCGACGTGACCGAGTATCGCCGCAGCAGGCAGAAAGAGTACAACGAAAGGCACAATATCACGCCGCAGAGCGTGGTGCGGGCGGTGCAGGAGAGCCTGCATCAGCACCAGGACGACAGGAGTCGGGCCGAGAAACTCAACCGCTCCCTCGTGGCCGAGGAAGCCTCACTCTACGACGCCGTGAACGTCCTGAGGGAACTGGAAGGCGAAATGCAGGAGGCCGCTGCCAGGCTGGAGTTTGAACGGGCGGCCCACTTGCGGGACCAGATCAAGGAGCTCAAGAAGCGTGCCGGCCTGGAGAAGAATGAGGAGAAGAAGGTGAAGGAGGAAGCGTAGGATCCCGGGATACGGGTTCTACGATTCCTTTACCTCGTTCCCCGGGCCGTTCGCGGTGATGGCATACTTCCGGCTTTCCCACCAGAGCAGGGCCACGCCCGCCAGCGCAATAAGGGCACCGAAAAACTCGCGGGAGAGTTCCACGCGCGGATCGGTCGCGGACATGCTGGCCCCCATCATGGTGAATTCCTGGCCCCCGAAGAGATTCTCCCAGACTCCCCCTCCCGTGCGCCCCATTTCGATCAGGGAGGCCAGAGCCCCGATAAGGAGGAGCCAGCCCGGGGCAGCCTTGCGGAAGAGCGAAAGGGCGAAGAGGACTGCGATCAGGGCGTAGAAGGTGAGCCAGAGGGCGGAATCGAGGACGGAGGGCTTGTGATACTTGACCCGGTCGATATCGTTGTACTGGTAAAACGCGAAAGTGGCGAAGAGGAGAACCGCGATGCAATTGAAGATGCGGAGCGGGAGGGGAAGGTTCATGGGAAGAGGGATGGTGGTTACCAAGGTCAGGATCCTTGCTGATCTCTGGGAGGGGCCTTGGCAATGACTAATCCTGAGATGACTAATTGGGAGCCGGGCGGGGAGAGCTGCTTTCGAATTCAGGTAAAGTACGGGCACGTTCGCCGGCTGGGGGAGGAGGGAGCTGACCATCTCGCTGGTGTCGTCGGGTGAGATCATGCATGACCCGGCCGGCGAGGCACCCACCGGGCTTTTTGCCCTCGATGAAGGCGACAACAGAGGCACGTGAGACAACCTGACACCCCGAAATCCTCCCCCGATACGGGTAGTCAGGGCCCGTGAGACGGATCTTCTGGAGCTTGTAACGCCTTCTATTCTAGTATATTGACTTTTGAGGCGGAAAAATATTCTCTTCCGCTTCCGTTTTTTTCCCCGACAATCAAACCCATCCCCACGCATGAAAATCGTTATGATGACTACCACCTTCCGTTTCCTAGTGGCTGGGCTGGGGGTCCTGGGCCTCGCGTTTCCAGCGCTCGCGCAGCAGACCCAGGAGAAAGGACCCGATCTGGCCACTCTCAAGAAAGCGGCCTACAACATCGATAGGTACGTCGCTACCCTTTACAAGCGGAAGAAGCTGAAAGTGCCCGAGGTGGTGGACGATGCAACCTTCCTGCGGCGCAGCTTCCTGGTGGCGGCGGGCCGGATTCCCACCCTTGAGGAAGTCCGCATGTTCCTTGAGATCGAGGACAAGAATAAGCGGAAAATGCTCGCCAGCTACCTGATGAGCGAGAAGAACGACGGCTATCGCAGCACGATGGTCAACTGGGTGAGTGACCTCCTGCGTCTCACCGACGACTTCAATGAGGGTCAGGCTGCCCCCTACGTGCAGTTCGTTCACAAGGCCATGCATGACAATATGCCTTGGGACGAGTTTGCGCAGCAGTTGCTCAGTGCGAAGGGAAGCGGCTGGAGCAAGGACAACGGCGCAGTGGGTTACTTCATCCGGGACAAGGGTATGCCGCTGGACAACCTCTCCAACACCATGCGGATCTTCACCGGAGAGCGCATGGAGTGTGCCCAGTGTCACGACGCCCCCTTCCAGAAGTGGGAGCGCATGCAATTCTACGAGCTGGCTGCCTTCACCAACGGTCAGCAGGAAATCAACCGCGGCCCCTGGAGCAGCGTGTGGCGCGAGGTGCGCGATGCCGAGGAGGAGCGCACAGAGTTCGGACGCCTCGTTGAATGGCTGGGCGACAACGTGCATTACTTCACTCTCGCCGGTGGCGGCAAGGGCCGTATCAAGCTGCCCAGTGATTACCAGTACCGCGACGGCGATCCCGGCGAGGTGATCGGTGGCAAGACGCACTTTGGAAAGCGCATCCGCTCCTCCGACCGCCGGGACGACCAGACCGCCCGCGAGGACTTCGCCAAGTGGATGGTTGCCGCCAATGACAATTTCACCTCCATCATCGTGAACCGGATGTGGAAGCGCATCATGGGCAAGGGGATCTATGAGCCGGTGGATGAGCACATCAAGGCCGATAAGACCATCACGCCCGAGCTCATGGACTACCTCATGACTCTCATGCGTGAGGATCTCAAGTTTGACCTGCGGGCCTTCCAGCACGTCCTCCTGCTTACCAAGAACTTCCAGTTCGTGGCCAACCCGGAGGCCTTCGAGGCCGGTATGCCGCAAGCCTTCAACGGACGTCAGATCGAGCGTATGAGCGCAGAGCAGGTCTGGGATTCCCTCATCACCCTTACCGCGGGCAATCCGGACAAACTTCCCAAGAGGCGCTTCAGCGATACCATCTACTACCGCGGCAAACCCGTGCTGGTGGGCAAGAAGACGATGTCTCAGCTTAGCGAGGAGCTTCTCGCCATCCAGAAGCCCGGCGAATACGAGTCCTTTGTCATGCAGTTGCTCTCCGACATCAAGGCGGGCAACTCCGGAGCCAGCAAGGAGGCCATGATGTCGATGCAGCGAGCCGGGCGCCCGGGTGCGGCCAGCGGAATGGCCCGTGCTTCCGAACTGTCCGCTCCAGCTCCCAACGGACACCTCCTGCGCATGTTCGGATCCTCGGACCGCGATCTGATTGATTCCGCTTCCCGGGAGCCCAACATGGCCCAGGTCCTCTCCATCATGAACGGTTACGTCGAGAAGATGGTGGTCAGCAACCGCAGTTCGGCGGCTTACAAGGCCCTGGAGGCTGGGAGCTCCAATCGCGACAAGGTCCGCTTCCTCTACTACTCAATCCTGAGCCGTTCTCCCACCCCCGACGAAATGGCCCTCCTCATGCGCGACGTCATCGACGGCAGCAGGGAGAGCTTCGAGAATCTCACTTCGGCCCTGATTTCCACTCACGAATTCATCTTTGTCCAGTAACCCCATACCCATCGCTACTTCAAATGAACAACCACAAGTTTAACAGGCAGGATGAACTGACCCGGCGTCAGATCATGGTGAACGCGGCGCGCGCCTACCTCGGTGTGACGGTTGCACCCATGCTGGGGGGCTCTCTCGCTACCGGTGCCATCGGAGCCACCAGGAAGTCCACGGGGCCGAGCCAGCTCGCCGAGCATGTCATCTTCCTTAACATGCAGGGTGGCATGAGCCACCTGGATACCTTCGACCCCAAGCCGAAGAACGAGGAGGTCCAGGGGCCGGTGGAGGCAATCCCGACCAGTGGCGACTACGAGGTCTCCCAATATCTTCCCGAATTCGCCAAGCTGGCGGATCGCGCCTGTGTTATTCGCTCCATGACGTCCCGCCAGGGTGCTCACGAGCAGGGACAGTATATCCTGCACCGCAGCTACTCCCCCCGGGGCACCATTGTGCACCCCGCCATCGGATCGTGGGTCGTACGTCACAAGGGACGCAAGAATACCACCCTGCCCGGGTTCGTGACGGTGGGTACCAATCCCAAGAACGCCTCCGCGGGCTTCTTCGGTGCCGACTACCAGGGAGTGCCCCTGGGTCGTCCCGACGAAGGCCTCAAGGATTCCAAGCGCCCCAATACGGTGAGCGAGCAGGACTTTACCAAGCGGCTTGCCATTGCGGACGTGCTCAACAAAAAGTTTCATGAGACCTACAAGTCCCCGGACGTGAAGTCCTACGACAGCCTCTACGACGAGGCGGTTAACCTCATGAAGAGCGAAGATCTCAAGGCCTTTGACATCAAGCTGGAGCCCAGTTCGATCCGCTCCAAGTATGGCAAAGACAGTTTCGGCCAGGGTTGCCTGCTCGCTCGACGGCTGGTGGAAGTCGGGGTGCGCTTCGTGGAGGTCGGTCTCGGTGGCTGGGACACTCACTATGACAACTTCAACTCGGTGGAAGCCAGGGCTGCGGTGCTCGACAAGGGCTTCTCCACCCTGGTGCGGGATCTGGAAGCGAAGGGTCTCCTGGAGAGCACCTTGGTGGTGATCGGAAGCGAGTTCGGCCGGACCCCGAACATCGTGACCGAGCACAACAACGGGCGGGATCACCACCCGGCCTGTTTCTCGGCTGTCATGGCTGGCGCCGGGATCAAGGGGGGTACCACCTACGGCAAATCGGACCGCGAAGCGCGCCGACCCGAGGAGAAGGCTGTCAGCGTGCAGGACTTCAATGCCACTATCGGCTACGCCCTGGGTGTCGATTCCCAGAAAATCCTTCATTCTCCAAGTGGGCGGCCCTTCCGCATGGCCGGTGCCGAGAAGGACCTCGGGAACCCCATAAAGAGCATCTTTGCCTAGGGGCGGGAGACGGGGAACGGGGAAATGTTTTTCAGGCGCCGCCGTAAGGCGGCGCCTTCTGGTAGACATTAATGCCTGGTGAGGCCGGATGCCGGAGCCCGCCCTGGCGGGTTGGCTGGCCGCCCTGCTAAGGCTCCTTCCCGCGACGGTTCGCGGGTTCCTGAAGAAATTTCCCGATCCGTCGGCCGGGACTGGAAGAATTACCGAGTTTTTTCTTGTGCTGAGGGGGGGGCAGTGCAAATTATTAAGGAAAGTGAAATATCAAGTTGCATTTCCTAGCAGGCCCCGACTCTCTGCTGAGAGTGGCCAGGCAGTGCGGGTTGAGAACCGGTCGAACTTTTTGG
>DMYM01000440.1 GCA_003483645.1 Verrucomicrobiales bacterium | reverse complement strand
CGTTCAATCCAGAGCACCTCTTCCTGCCCAGGCGACAGATGTTGTCGCGCTGTGGGATGGGGATGGCGGCGGTGGCCCTGAACGGCGTTCCCGGGCTGGTCGCGGCCGCGGAGGGAAACGATCCCGGTCTGGGACTCAACCCGCTTGCTCCGCGCAGGCCGCAGTTTCCCGGCAAGGCCAAGGCTGTCATTCATCTCTTCATGAATGGAGGGCCTTCCCATCTCGACACCTTTGATCCCAAGCCGGAACTTACGAAGCTGCATGGCCAGGAGCTGCCCAAGATGCTCAAGACGGAACGGCCCACGGGAGCGGCCTTCAAGTCGCCCTTCAAATTTACCAAGAGGGGTCGGTGCGGGCTGGAAGTCTCCGACCTCTTTCCCCAGCTCGGCAGCATGGCGGATGAGCTCTGCGTGATCCGCTCGATGCATGCCGATGTGCCCAACCATGAACCCTCCCTGCTCCTGATGAACTGTGGGGACGGGCGCCTGGTGCGGCCAGCGATGGGTTCCTGGGTCACCTACGGGTTGGGCTCGGAGAACCAGAATCTACCGGGATTCGTGGCCATGTGTCCGGGGGGCTATCCCATCCAGGAAACCCAGAACTGGCAGTCGGCCTTCCTGCCCGGGGCCTTTCAGGGGACCTACGTGGACACCAGGCACTCCGACCCGAAAAAGCTGGTGGAACATATTGAGCGCCGGATGGGAGACAGTGAACAACGACGCCAACTCGATCTTTTACGAGCGTTGAATGAGAACCATCAGAAGCAAAGAAGTCATGACGCACGGCTGGAAGCCCGCCTGCAGTCCTTTGAGTTGGCCTACCGAATGCAGATGGAGGCGAGCGAGGCCTTTGACATCAGCAAGGAGCCGGAGGAGATCCGGAAGATGTACGGAAGCGGAACCCAGGCGCGGCAGATGCTCATCACGCGGCGGCTCGTCGAACGCGGGGTGCGCTTCGTACAGGTCTGGCACGGAGCGGGACAACCCTGGGACAATCATGACGACCTGGAGAAGAATCACAGGAAACTGTCAAGGGAATGCGATCAGCCCATCGCAGCTCTCCTCAAGGACCTGAAGATGCGTGGACTTCTGGAGGAGACCCTGGTCATGTGGGGCGGGGAGTTCGGGCGGACTCCCACTGTGGAGATGCCCAAGAAAGGCTCCAATGCAGGCAAGATCAACGGCCGCGACCACAACCATTATGGGTTCACGGTCTGGCTTGCAGGGGGAGGAGTGAAGGGGGGCTACGTGCATGGGAGTACGGACCCCTATGGGTTCCAGGCCGAGGACAAGCCCGTCCACGTCCACGACCTGCAGGCCACCATCCTCCACCTCCTCGGCTTTGATCACGAGAAGCTGACCTACCGGTACTCGGGACGGGACTTCCGCCTCACCGACGTACACGGCAAGGTAGTGAAGGAGATTCTGGCGTAGCAGGCCCTTGGCAGACCGGAGGCCACAGGCAGCCAGGATCCAGTTCGACAGCGGGCGGTGACTCGCGACGGTGCAGTGCCGCACTCTACCCACGGATCTCCTCGAAGATCTCGGGGTCATCCCGGAGCTTCTTGCGGATACTGGAGATCTTGGCCCATTTGCTCTTGAGCGCCTTGAGAAATTCCTTCTCACCGTCCTGGATGCCCTCCTCGATCGTCTTGCAGAGGTCGGTCGCAGCCTTGTGATAATCCTCGAATTTCTCGTGGACCTTGCCGTCGAGTTCCGCCAGCTCCTTGCGGGCGTCCTCCGCGTCGGCGCGGGCGGCTGCGCCCTCGCTGAACTTCTCGCGGAACATCATGCGTTGCACGCGGCTGAAGACACCCGAAGCACGGGAATCAATCTCATGGAAACTGCCGCCGACAGAGAGCTGTTCGAGGGCCTTCCCGTGGATGTGGTCGAGGAGAAGCTGGGCCGAGATGTGATTGGGCATTTTCTTGAGGACCTCCTCCAGGCGTTCCTGGACGCGGCTGTTATTGAGAGCTGTATCGCCCTGCTCCGTGATCACCTCCGCCACCGACTTGAAATCATCGAGGGTGGACTGCACATCCTTGTCCTTCTCGGCACGCGAGAGGGCCCGGGCGTCGTCCATGTCCTTCATGGTGAAGATCTGGATATTCAGAAGCGGCTGAATCCCGTCGAGCACGAGGATGTCGTTCACGCCCTTGGCATTGCCGTCGGGCACCCCGACGATCCTGCACTTGCGCCGCGTTGCGCCGCGGATCTTGGCGGCGACTCCGCCGATGCTGGTCACCTTTCCGTTGGGCGTGATTCCGCCCGTGCAGGCGAATTCGTCATCGATCTTCTCTCCGGAGAAGAGAGCATCGAGCATCAGTGCCATGGCGGTTCCCGCCGAGGGCCCGTCCACCCGCTGGTCGCGGTCCTGGAAGACGATGCTCACCTGGTAGCCATCAGGCACCATGCCCTTTGGTTCGTAGGTGACGCGCAGATAATCGCGGATGGACTTGAGACTGTTGCCCATCATATCCCCGACCTTCTGGTCAATCTTGAACTCCACGCCCTTGACATCCTCCTCCCGGAGGGCGGTTGCGATAAGCTCGGCGGCGGCGCCGGCATGCTTCCCGTTGCCGAGAGTGACCACCACGAGCCCGACGACCGAGCTCTGGTTGGAAGCCAGGCCCTTGGCCTTGCCCCCGGGCATCTTTTCCCTGCGGGGTTCCATGCGGCCTCCCTGCCCGAAGGGATTCCAGGGGGTCTCCTTCACCACGGCCTTGCCCTGGAGCTGATCCCAGTCGATCTCGACACCGTCTTTTTCGAGGTCCTGCTGGATCTTTTCGAGATCCCCGGCGTACTTGTGGTCGGGCAGGAGGCGCAAGGCGACGTCCACACAATAGGCGGCACAAATTTTGTTGTCCTCGTTGTCCTTGTCCTTCAGCAGGGTGCGTACGCCGCGGAAGATATTCCCCACCAGGCGGTCCTTGCTGGTGCCGCTGCTGCCATAGGCCTCGGCGGCCTGCTCAAGCTGTTCGTAGGTGGTCTTGAAGGACTTGGCGTCGGGGTTGATCCGACCGGCAATTCCGAGGGCGTTGGAGCGCAGCAGGTTGGGGACGTTGCCGTTTTTCTCTTCCGGATCAAAATCACTGGCAATCCGGGCCAGGGCCGCCACCAGACCCGACTTGTCGAACGCGCCCCGTCGTCCAAAGTCAATTTTTGCGGTGTCGAAGAGCTCGGCCTCCATGTCCGGCAGGTAAAAGAGCCGGTCCTCATCCTGAGCGTGCACGTTGGCCCGGAGCCCGGGGAAAAGAAGAACGACGCAAATGACGAGAGCGCGGTAAGGGTTCGGTTTCATCTTGATGCTGCTAAAGGAGTTTATGCGATCTGCGGCGCTTCGCTAAAGCAAAAGCGTAGGCCGGGAGGCTAAGGGCGCCTTTGTGACACCCCGGCAGCGATTCCCGCGCCACAATTTGTGTAATCAGGGGGTTTTCGGTGCTTTGGCAGGATCGGAAGGCGGGTCGTCCCGGATGGTTTCTCGGGTAAAGGGGGCGAGTTTCCTGAGGTAAGCTGAAAACCTCGTCTGCAGACCGTGATGGTAGTCCGGAAGGGGAATTTTGCGATAGTAAACCACGCCCTCTCTCAGGTCACCGTCGCGCTTGCCCCGGCCGAGGGCCTCAGCC
>DMYM01000384.1 GCA_003483645.1 Verrucomicrobiales bacterium | reverse complement strand
CTTCCACTTTCCCTTGTCATCCGCCTTCACGAGCGCGTTGCCGCCTCCCGGGATACCAACGATAACCTGCTCCCCCGGGTCCGCCGTGCCCCAGATGCGAATCGGCGCGTCCTGCTGGAGAACCATGTGATCGCCGAAGATCTTGGAAACGGTCACCTTGGCGGAGGCGCCGGAGAGTCCAAGGAAGGAAGCCGCACCCACAAGGGCCACGGTCGTGAGAGAACGAGTGATAGTCATGATCATGCTGGAGATTGGATGATGTCGGACCAAGGCACAGGAAAAGCCCCTGCCGGTCAAACTGCGAATTGAGTCGGTTGCCAGAATCCGCCCACAGATCGCCACATCGGACTACCTCACCAACTGCGGAGTTCCTCTCTTTCCGGATGAGGCAAGCCCCTGCGAACGCAGGATTTCTGCGCGAACCAGGATCCGGCGATCACCTCGCACCAGCACTGTCTGACTGTGCTGCGGGTGCAGAAAACTGTTCTTCTTATCACCCATCTTGCTGATCTCGCCCGTCAGCTTTGTGATCCAGGTAAAGAGCACGAAGGTCACCATGAGCACCCCAGGCGCGAGCCAGAAGCCGGCCTTGCTGGAAAAGCCAATCACGCTCGTGATCGAAGCGAGGAGGAGGAGGAAAAAGCTGCTCAGGGTGAGCAGGGTCAGGAACATCGTGACATGGTCGAGAACCTCGGATGCCTCCTCCGACTTGATCTCAAGGAAGGATCTCCCCACGAAGTAGAGAGACAGTCCGACAAAGGGCAGGAGAACGAGACCTGTGGTAAACAGAATACCGCGGACCGGCACCTTCCGACCGTGGAGAACATTGAGAAGCAGAAGAATGCCGAAGAGGAGGATCATGAAAACAGCCAACTCAGCCGCCACTGCGATGTGCTCGGCGACCTTCTGGCTCCCGGAAATTCCCGGCCCGCCATCCATCGTCCCTCTGAGAAGTCCTCCAAACACGTGCCCGGCAAACACGTTGGTCCCCCTCCAGAAGGCCAGCCAGCCCACGATGGGAAAGGCCACGCACAACAGAAATCCCCACGTCCCCATGGACTCCTTCCCCATTGCGTTCATGGCACCCGGTTGGGAGTTCATGGGGTCGACAAGGGCAAGACGCAGTCCACCCCGCAACGAAGAAACCACGGGCCTCCCTCCCCAGGTCGACGGGATCGCTCCCGGAGGCGCGCCACCCGCCATCCGGGCAATCCCCGGGGGAGTATCGGGCAGTTGAAACTGCGTCTTGCAACCCGGGCAATGCGCCAAACCGCTCGAAAGTTCGACCTGATAACGGATCTTCGTTCCGCAATGGGGGCATTTGCACTTCAGTTCCATCCTCCGCAGCCTCTCAGGAGGCACAATGGGTGCCAAGCGGAAAGCGAACACCGGAATACGGCATCAGCAGCTCCCCTGATCAAACCGGGTGGGATCTCCTGAACTCATGACACGGATCTCCCCGGCTTGCCTCCTTCCCGATCCCGTGTTTGGCTCGGAAAGATCCCCATGAACCGGTGGCAAGTTCCCCTCCCCTTGTTGTTGACCCTGACAAGCCTCGGTCATGCTGCAGACATACGCTTCAATCGTGATATCCAGCCAATCCTGGCCCGGAACTGCTTCGCCTGCCATGGCCCGGACGATCAAGAGCGCAAAGCCAAGCTGCGTCTCGATCTTGAGGAGGGATTTCGCAAGGGGGGAACGAGCAAGGAGCCAACGGTTGTCCCTGGAAAACCGGAGGAGTCTCTCCTGTGGGAGCACATCACGAGCACTGATCCGGACGAGATCATGCCTCCTCCGGACTCCCACAAGGAGCTCAAGGCCGAAGAAAAGGAGCTGATAAAAAAATGGATCCTGCAGGGGGGCGAATACGAAGGGCATTGGGCTTTCGCCACACCTCGACTCCAGAAAATTCCAGATGTTCCCGGAAAAAATCCCATCGATCGTTTCGTGGCCGCGCGTCTCAAGGAGGAGGATCTTGATTTTGCCGGCCAGGCCGACCGCCGCACTCTCGCCCGCCGTCTCCACCTCGACCTCACCGGCCTGCCGCCGACCTTGAACGACCTGCAGGCTTTCCTCGACGATAAGCGCCCCGATGCTTACGGCAGACTCGTCGATCACCTCCTGCATTCTCCTCACTTTGGAGAACAAATGGCCCTCCCCTGGCTCGATGCGGCGCGCTATGCCGATACCAACGGCTACTCGATCGACGGCGGACGCGACGCCTGGCTCTGGCGCGACTGGATCATCAAGGCCTTCAACGGGAACATGCCCTACGACCGCTTTCTCACCGAACAACTGGCCGGTGACCTCCTGGAGAATCCCACTCAGGAACAACTGATCGCCACCGCCTTCAACCGGCACCACTCAGTGACGCACGAGGGTGGAACCATTGCCGAGGAGAACCTCGTCAATTACGTGGTCGACCGCGTGAAAACGACGGGAGAGTCCATCATGGGCATCACCACCGGTTGCGGACAATGCCACGACCACAAGTATGATCCTCTCAAGCAGGTGGAGTACTACCAGCTCTTCGCCTTCTTCAACACCTTGGACGACCGCGGTAACGACGGCGACAACGGAATCAATCCGCGCCCCTTCGTCGA
>DMYM01000005.1 GCA_003483645.1 Verrucomicrobiales bacterium | reverse complement strand
TCGAAGGTGAACACGGGGATGCCAGCTGTATGAGCCGCCCGAACCCCTGATCCGGTGGCCCTGGAGTCGGCGGGGTTCAGGAAGATCGCGTCGCACTTCTGGGTAATGAACTCATCAATCTGGGTGTTCTGCAGGGCAGCGTCTCCCTTGCCGTCCATGGCCTTGAGGGTGTAACCCGCGGCCTTGGCGGCCTTTTCCATCTCCTGGGCGATGAGCTGGAAGAAAGGGTTGTTCAGGTTCATGCAGGTCATCCCGATCGTCCCCTTGTTGTCTCCTGGTGCCGCTCCTTTGCTTTCCGCATCGCCGCCGCTACTCGCGCCCGTGAACGACTCTCGATGGGGATCTTTTTCCGCGTCAGCAAAGAAGTAGTGTTCGCATGGGATGAACTCGCCGGCGCCGTCGAACAAGCTGCCCGCGAACGTGTCACCGCCCTCATCGTTGTGCGCGCCGGCGTTATTATCGCCACAGGATGTCAGCCCCAAGGTGAGGGCGGAGAGGATAATTGAGAGAAAGCGGTTCCTTTTCATGAATTTGAGAGTGCTGATTTGGAGAGATTGAATCCGGAAGGGGCATCTGTGAATCTCAAATCGAACTCTGCTGAAGGGGAATTAACGGGAAGTCGTGATAGTTCGCAATTGATAAGGATCGTATCACCCCCTTGAGCAAATTCTCCACTTCCGGCATGAAATGCCGTCATTCTCGAGCCATTGCCCCGGGTCAGGCAGCAGCCCTGGGGCTCCTGGGCTTGAAGAGCCGCTCCCAGAACCCGATCTGGCGGGCGCGGTCCAGCAGCACCGCAATAATGATGATGGCTCCGAGCACCATGTCCTGGACGGGGTCCTTGAAGTTGAGCTGGTTCATCCCGCTGCGCATCACTCCGATGATAAA
This sequence comes from Verrucomicrobiales bacterium, assembly GCA_003483645.1. GTDB lineage: Bacteria > Verrucomicrobiota > Verrucomicrobiia > Verrucomicrobiales > Akkermansiaceae > Roseibacillus_B. The sequence continues at coordinate 1,926 of DMYM01000005.1, read as the reverse complement.
GGCCCCGATAAGGGTGCCGAAGACCCGGCCACTACCCCCGAAGAGGCTGGTTCCCCCCACCACCACGGCTGCGATGACCTCCAGTTCGAGTCCGGTCCCCATCACGGTGGTGGCCGCATTGACGCGGGAGGCTTCCAGACAGCCACCGAGGCCCGCGAGGAGCCCGCAGACGGTGTAGACAAGGAGGATGATGCCAGCCACGGGCACTCCGCTCAGGCGGGCCGCCTCCATGTTGCCCCCGACCGCGTAGATGTAGCGGCCATACTTGGTTTTCGACATGAAGATATGGGCGGCAAGATAGAAGAGAATGAGAAGAGCCACCGTGTTGGGAATTCCGATCAGGGTACCGTGGTTGAGTTCCCGGAAGCCGGGGGGGAGCTGGGTGTCGGAGACGGTAAAGCCCCCGTTGGCCTGTTCAGCCATGCCCCGGGCAATCATCATCACTCCCAGGGTCACGATGAAGGGGGCGACCTTGCAGTAGGCCACCAGGGCCCCTGAGAAGAGACCGATCAATCCCGCGCAGAGGATGGCCACGGCAAAACCGGAGTAGACCGCGAAGTTGCCCGCGGCAGCAGGATCGCCCCCGGCCGCGATGACTCGCTCCTTGATGAACCAGGCACCCACCATGGCGGAGAGTCCCACCAGGCTGCCCACCGAGAGATCGATTCCCGCGGTGATGATCACCATCGTCATCCCGATCGCCACGATGGCAATGACCACCACGCGCTGGGTGACGTTCTTGAAGTTGTCGAGGGTGAAGAAGGTGGATTTTCTGCGGGGTTGCGGAGTCAGGACAGCGAACTCCCGGAACATGGGATATTTCTCCGGCACGGCCTTGATCACCTCCATTCCGGCAGGACCCGCGGTGGCAATGGCACCGAGTTGACCTCCCTCGTCACGCAGTTCGTTGAGCTTCACCCGCAGGTTCCGGGGAGCACCGATGGCAAGGTGCACGTTGGCGCGGCCCTTCGTCTCCAGGCGGCGGGCCAGGGTCCTCGCGAAGGTCTCAAAGTCGGTCTTGTCCTTTCCGTAGACTACCACCGCCTTGTCGACCGGGATCTCCTCCATGATGCGCTCGGCCACGGTGCCCGCGCTGCGTTTATCGGAAGGAGTGACTTTCTTGACGGTGAGGACACTGAAGAGCAGGACCAGGGCCAGCAGTACCAGGACCATCCCGTAGTCGCCGAACTTGATTTTGAAGGTCATCACGTGGGTGTGGGATCGCAGCACAGGACAGCCAACATGGCACGCAGGATTTTTCGGGAAGAGCGGGTCTGCTCACCGGACCGGAAGGAGAACACCCGGGCCCCGCGGCAGGAGCGTGTTGATCACGCCAGTTTGAGCGCGCCGGTGCTGTCCCCTATCTTGCTGGCCTGCACTCCCATGACCTGGATCATGGAGAGCCACAGGTTGGCGATGGGGGTGCCCTGTGGTGACTTGAGATGGTGATTGGCGGCGATGGCCCCGCCCCCGCGACCGGCAATGATGGTGGGCAGGTCGGTGTAGACGTGGAGAGAGCCGTCGCTGATACCCGAACCGAGCAGGAACATGGAATTGTCGAGGAGGGTGCCTTCGCCCTCCTTGACCGTGGCCATCTTGGCCACCAGGGTGGCGAACTGCTGGAGGTGGAACTGATCGAGGGCCTCGAGCTTGGTGCGGACGTGCTCATTGCCCTGTCCGTGGGTCATGCCGTGGTGATCGACCGGCTTGTCGAAGAGGCCGTGGACGGTGAGGGGTGAGCCCCAGCGTTCCGGGCTGCTCATGATGGTGCACACGCGGGTCAGGTCGGTGCGGAAGGCCAGGATCATGAGGTCACCCATGACCTGGATGAACTCATCCCGGGTCATGGCCTGCCATGGTTTGGTGGGAGGAGCGATCTTCAGCTTGTCGATCTCGGCCTGCCGCCTGGTCACCCGTTCGATCTGC
>DMYM01000114.1 GCA_003483645.1 Verrucomicrobiales bacterium | reverse complement strand
GCAAGGTGCCGAAGGGTCTACGTCTTTCATGCATCCCGCCCGGCCAACCGCCTTCGATCCTACTTCTCCACCGCGGTAATGCTGCCGGTGAAGATGAGGTCGAGGATGGTTCCCTCCTCGTCGATTTCAAAGCTGTCCTTCATGACGGTGGAGGGAATGTCCAGGCTCCACTTGTTCCCGCGGTAGGTAAGGGAGCCCGCCAGGACCACCGGCTCGGTCTGGTCAATGGCGAGGTCTTTTTCCATCTGTCCCACCTTCTTCTTCAGGACGAGACCACTACCCTGCACCTGGCAGGTGCCACCGACCCGGAATCGGCATTTGGAATGTGAGAAACGTCCGTTCTGCTGGAGCGGCATCACACGGGGCATGGTGTGGTCCCTGATGGTGAGGATGCCGGCGGGAATCAGGATTTTGATGACCCCGATGAGAGGTGTCCAGTTGAACTCAAGGCGGCCATCACCCGCAGTGGCCAGGTCGATTTTCTCGATGGTGAAGGTGCGGGTGCCGAGGCCGGAGGTTTTGAGTATTCCGGTGACTGTTCCCTTGAGCGGACAACTGAAGGCTGAGCGCCGGGGCGCAAGGACCATGGGGTCTAGGGTAATGCCGATAAATGCAGTTGAGGCGTTGGAATCGACACGGAAGTGAAGGCGTTCGGTCCTGGGGCCGGGGGCTGCAGGCCTCCGCGTGGGGGCATGAAGGGTGGGATGGTCCGACCGGACTGGAAGTGGCGGGGAAGCCAGATCCCGGGGGAGGGCGGCTGGTTGCGCCACGAAGAGATGGCAACCCGGCAGGGCGAAGAGCAACGAGATGGCGGCAATTGCCCGGGGCAGGGAAATGTTCCCAAAGAGATGTCGGGTCTCAGGCATCGACCACCGCGAACTTCAGTTCGGCACAGGACACCACCTCGCCATTGACAAGACACTGGCAGACGGCCACTCCAACGCTGCGTTTCATCTTCACGATCTCTGCCTCGATGAAGAGGGTGTCGCCGGGCAGCACGGGCCGGCGGAACTTGACGTGGTCGGCGGACATGAAGTAGCCGATCTTGCCTTCGTTGTCCGGAAGTCGCAGGACGAGGACGGAAGCCGCCTGGGCCATGGCTTCGAGTTGCAGAACCCCGGGCATGACAGGGTGGTCGGGGAAATGCCCCTCGAAGAAGGGTTCGTTGTAGGTGACGTTCTTGACAGCGGTGCACTTGAGCTCGCTGGAGAAGTCAATCACGCGGTCGATGAGAAGGAAGGGAGCCCGGTGGGGGAGGATGCGAAAGATGTCCTTGATGTCCAGGACCGCTTCATTCTCCGGCAGCTTGAAGGGAGGAACCATGGAGCGCATGCGCTGGTATTCCTTCTTGAGCATGTCGGCCATCCGGGTGTTGGGATCGTGGCCGGGAGCAACCGCGATGACATGACCGGTGATACGCTTGCCGGAGAGGGCGAGGTCGCCAATGAGGTCGAGAGCCTTGTGGCGGGCGAATTCGTTGTCGAAGCGCATGGGCTCCTTGGAGAGAATTTCCTCGTTGCGGATGACCACTGCGTTCTCAAGGGATCCCCCCTTGATGAGGCCCTGGTCGAGGAGGGGCTTGATGTCCTCGTAGAAGGTGAAGGTTCGGGCAGGAGCAATCTCGCTCTCGTAGAGTTCGGGAGTGACCTCGCTGGAGAAATACTGGGTGAACTTGCCGAGGCGGCTCAGATTGGTGACCGAGACGCGAAACCCGCGGTAGGGGACAATCGTGATGTGCGATCCGTTCTTGCCGTCGAAGTGGATCGGCTCGCGGATCTCCCAGGTCTTGCGCCGGGAATCCTGCTCCTCCACCCCGGCCTTCCGGACAAGATCCACGAAGGGCCGGGCTGAACCGTCGCCGATGGGCGGTTCGTTGGCATCCATCTCGATGAGGGCATTGTCCACGCCCATCCCGGTGAGGGCGGAGAGAACGTGCTCCACGGTATGGACCCGCACGGAGCCCGAGGCCAGGGTGGTGGCCCTCTCCACCTGCTCCACCCGGTCCACGTCGGCATCGATGATTGGCTTGTCCGGCAGGTCGACGCGGCGGAACTTGAATCCATGGCCTCCCGGGGCGGGCTTGATGGTGAGGGTGACCTTCTGGCCGGTATGCAGGGAGGTGCCTTCCAGCGTGGCCGGTCCCGCAAGGGTGTATTCCTTGTCCGTGTTGATGGGGGCCACAATTGAAGTCTCGGGCATAGCGGGAGAGTAGGAGCCGCGGCGCGGCTGGCAAGGTGTTATTGGGTATTGGGTTCCGGGGAGATTGGGGTATGGAGACGCGGACAGGAAAGTGTCGGGGATGAGTTTGAAGAAGGAAACGATTGCGGTCTGCACCGACATCCACATCGTGGAGTTGGCGGAACACTGGCTGGTGGTCGAGAAACCCGCGCCCCTTATCGTGCATCCCACCAACGAGAAGCCGGAACCCACTTTGCTGGGAGAAGTCAATGCCTGGCTTGCCGAACAAGGAGAAGAGGGAGGAACGCTGAGCATTCTGAACCGGCTCGATCGCGAGACGAGCGGCCTGGTCCTGATGTCGCGCACGCGGGCGGCAGCCCGGCAATTTGGGAAGGCGATGCAGCGTCGCGAGATCGGCAAGGAGTATCTCGCGGTGGTGGACGGATGGCCCGAGTGGGAGAACATGAAGGTGGAGCAGCCGGTTCTGCGGCAGGGCGAAGTGCGTGAGTCACGGATCTGGATCAAACAGATGGTCCATCCAGAGGGCCGGCCCTCGGTCACGCACTTTGAAGTAGTGCGCCGCTTCGAGAATAAGGCCGGTCGCCTTGCAGTGGTGCAGGCGGTGCCGGAGACCGGACGGACCCACCAGATCCGCGTCCATCTCGCGCATCTCGGACACTCCCTGTTAGGCGACAAGATTTACGGGCCGTCCGAGGAGTGCTACCTTGAGTTCATCGAGACGGGATGGAGTCCGGCCCTGGAGGAAATCCTGCACCTGCCCCGGCAGGCCCTGCATGCGAGCAAACTGGATGTGCCCTGGGAAGAGGGGAGGATGCGGTGGGAGTCGCCCCTTCCTGCGGAACTGCGGGATTTTTGTGATATCGATGATTGCTAGCTCTGGAAGAACGGGGAGAGTCGGGCATGGCTTGCCTGGATGAGATTGTCGCTTTTCTCGATGAGGAATTACAGCTCGGCGAGG
>DMYM01000361.1:8757-8896 GCA_003483645.1 Verrucomicrobiales bacterium | reverse complement strand
TGATGATCCAGATGATACTCGTATCCGGCAGGCATTTAAGAAACCTTAAATACCAGGCTGCAGGATGCAAGGAGCTTTCCCGGGTAGGATCCGCTCGGTGCCGTGCGGAGGAGGCTCCGGATCGGGTGGCGGATTGATG
>DMYM01000361.1:7882-8375 GCA_003483645.1 Verrucomicrobiales bacterium | reverse complement strand
TAACAATCAATCTTTCAGCTTCAGCTTGAGCAATTTGGGCTGAATGATGATCCGGCAATAACCGTTTCGCCGCTTGTTCAAAAAATAAAAGTCCTGGTGGTAGTCCTCCGCTCCCCAGAATTTCTCTGCCTTGCGGATTTCCGTGACAATGGGCTTCTGGAATATCTTCTGGGCCTCCTTCATGGATGCCTCGGTCGCTTTCTTCTGTTCTTCGGAGTGATAGAAGACGGCGGAGCGATACTGGGGGCCCTTGTCCGCACCCTGCTGATCTTTGCTGGTCGGATCATGGAGCTCCCAGAACCACGCCAGGACATCAGAGGTTGGGATCTTCTTGGGGTTGTAGATCACCTGCACCACTTCGATATGTCCCGTGTTCTTCTGGCAGATCTGTTCATAGGTCGGATTGGGCACGAAACCACCCATGTAGCCGGATACTACCGAATGCACACCCTCCAGTTGCTGGTAAACGGCCTCCACGCACCAGAAACAGCCG
>DMYM01000361.1:0-7579 GCA_003483645.1 Verrucomicrobiales bacterium | reverse complement strand
GCCTCCACGCACCAGAAACAGCCGGCGCCGAGAGTGATCGTCTCGGATCCTTCCGGGGGAGCTCCTCTTTCATCGACCGCTTTTTCCTTCATCTTCGTCTTGGGAGTCTTGCTTGTATTCTTGGTGCCGCTGTCCTGGCACGATGCCGCGCCGATGGTGAACAGACCAAGCAGGGTCGAGAGAGCTACTGCTTTCATGGTGCTCAGAGGTTAGCGGTTATGCTGTTGTTGTGCAACCGGAAGGAATCGCCGAAGGGCAGCAATTCCAGCGATGATCGAAGCAATTGCCTGTAAATAACGGGTAATTCCTGTTGCTGTCTTTCCCCGTTGGATCTGTTCGATTACGGGAGCGTAAGGATCCTTGCCGGTTTTCTGCCGCCTTGCTGCACGCAACCAATCCCTTGTCGGCCTATGCAATCTCATGGTGACCGGTGATCATGCAATCGCCCGGTCAAAGCCGCCCGTAACTCTGCCGACTTGCGAAGAATCCGGTCGTCCTCTATGACCGCCGTGGTCCATGGCAGCTACGATTCTCGATCTCACGAACGTGCAGAAGACCTACAAGGGCAAGGTCGAGGCTTTGCGGGGGATCTCGCTACAGGTTGCCGAGGGATCAATCTTCGGTTTGCTTGGCCCTAATGGAGCGGGCAAGAGCACCCTGGTGAAGATTCTCACCACCATCATTCATCCCACCCGGTGCGAGGGAACAATGCTGGGGTATCCGGTGGGCCACAAACCGATCCTCCGACAGGTGGGCTACCTGCCGGAGCATGTCCGCTTCCCGGCCTACCTCACCGGGCGTCAGGTGATCCAATACGCCGCCGGTCTTGCCGGGGTCCGGGTGGATCGAGAACGCCTCCGGAACCTGCTCAGGCTGGTGGGGATGGAGGAGGCCAGTGAACGCATCCTGAAAACCTACTCGAAGGGAATGGTGCAGCGGATCGGGTTCGCCCAGGCTCTGGTTAACGATCCCAAACTGATCTTTCTGGATGAACCGACGGACGGGGTCGACCCGGAGGGGCGCCGGGTAATGCGTGAATTGCTCCTGAAGCTGCGGAGCGAGGGAAGGACCGTATTCGTGAACAGTCACCTTCTTGGTGAACTGGAGACCGTCTGCGACTCGGTTGCCATTCTCAAGGAGGGAGCGGTTGTCAGGCAGGGCGCCCTGGCTGAACTCACCGCCGGGTCGTGCCGGTTCGAGATCATTACCGCGGGGCCAATCGGGGAGGAGATGGCTGAGAGGTTCCGGGCGAACGGGTTGGTGGTTGAGGAGAGACGGGTGGAGGTTCCCGGGGGCGAAGCCGAACCGGTCCAGCCCGTGCTCGATGCCCTGCGCTCCGGAGGGTCAGTCATCACCGAGGTGCGTCAGGTGCGCCAATCGCTGGAGGATCTCTTCCTGGAATCGGTCGCTGATGAAAGCGGGTGGGAAGGGAAGGACCCGTCATGAATACGCTTGGCGTTCTCCTTCTTGACTCGTTCCGGATGCTGCGATCACAGAAGCTCTTCTGGATCGTGCTGGCGCTCTCCGGAATGGTGGCGCTGGGGTATGCTTCCATCGGTTTCAACCAAAGAGGCATATCGCTCTTCTTCGGCTTGTGGACCATCGAACATGAATCCCTTCAGTTGGGGACGGAGGAGTCCAGGGAACTGTATCTCCTCATCTTCACCAATACCATCGTCCCTTACTGGCTTGGGTTGTTCGCGGTGGTGCTGGCCCTCATTTCCTGTGCCTCGATCTTCCCTGAATTCGTGCGCGAGGGATCGGTTGACCTGACGCTCTCCAAGCCGCCGCGACGAATCACACTGTTCCTGGGCAAGTATCTGGGAAGTCTCCTGTTCGTTTTTCTGCAGGTCCTGCCATTCACTGTAATCGTATTCCTGTCCTTCGGCCTTCGTTTTGGAGAGTGGAATCTGGGCCTTTTCTGGGCGGTACCTCTGGTCGTGCTCATCTTCAGCTTTGTCTATGCCATGCATGTTCTGATCTCGATCTGGTCAGGTTCCACTGTGTTCGGGTTGCTTGCCGCCTGCCTTATCTGGGGAGGATCAGTGCTGACGGAATGGACTGAAGACATCGTCTACCAGTTTGCCTACACTGTTCCGCAGGCAGGCATGAAGCCGGACTGGATCGACGGGGGGATTGAGGAAGTGGAACCCCGGGAAAGCGCGGGGGAGTTCATGGTAGGACTGCACAGGTGCCTCGATTTTCTCCGGACCCCGTTACCGAAGACCCGTGCGGTGGGCGCTCAAATGAGAAATCTGATCAGCGTTGATCGGGATCGCAACGATCTGGCAGGTAAGTCTCTCCTTGGTTCGCTGTTCCATGATTCCTCCATGGAGGTGCCGCCGCACATCGCGGAGGCAGAGCGCCGCGCTGATCAGCGGCATCCCGTGTGGAAGGATGTGGGGAGTTCGCTCTGTTACGAATTGCTCGTGGCAGGGTTGGCGGCCTGGATTTTCGCCCGGCGGGATTACTGAGAAGGATGCAGTTGGCCGGTTGCGTGGGCGCGCCAGGAAACCCCGTCCGTCAAGGGGAATGCCGGAGCCTGCAGGTGGCAGGCGGAAATCACTGGTCGGTGGATTGAGTTTTCGCCTCGCCAAGGTGCTCCCTGATGAAGCCTTGGATATAGCGCGAGCCAAAGAATTCCTTGGTGAGTTTCGGTTCGTCGCCGCGAGGCAGGTAGAGGACATTGACCGGGACAGCCCTCCTCTTCAGTTCGGCAATGGTCTGGGCAATTCTCGGGTCGTAATTGGTGTAATCAGCCTTGAGAGGCAGGATATTGTGTGCATCAAACAATTTCCGGACAGCCCTGTTGTATCCCCGGGACTTGTTGACCTGGCAGGTCGCACACCATGTGGCGGTGAAATCCACATAGACAGGTCTGCCCTGCTCAAGGGCCTGCTCTACAGCCTCCGGTGACCAGGGTTTCCAGTCGAGACCCACCGGGGGCGGCTTGCAGGCCATCAGGCCAAGGCCAGAAAAGAGAATCGCGGCGACATAACCAACTGTCCGGGTGCGTCTGGTCCGGGAAATGACGCACCAGCGGCCGTAGACCCACAGGGCGATTCCGATGAAGGTCAACCCCAGGACGATTGGAAGCATCTTGCCGAGACCTACCTCCTTGAGAGAGAGCAACGACCAGAGGAGAAAGCCAGTGGTGCCGAACAGGAGAAAGGCCATGGCCTGCTTGAACGATTCCATCCAGGGTCCGGGTCGCGGCAGTTTCTCGACCAGTCTGGGAAAAGCAGAGAGGAGGACGTAGGGGAAGGCTAACCCGAGCGCCATCATGGTAAAGGCCAGGAGAAAGAGCGGGGGCGACAGATTGAATGCGAGGCCGATGGCAACTCCTAGGAACGGAGCGGAGCAGGGGGTAGCCACCACCGTGGCGAGCACACCGGAAAAGAATGATCCGCCCATTCCCTGTTTGTGTGTCAGGTTGCCACCCACACTGGTTGCGGAGGCTCCGATCTCGAAGACCCCGAACATATTCATGGCAAGGACGAACATGACGAGCATGAGAACCCATACGACCCAGGGATTCTGCAACTGGTAACCCCAGCTGACATCCTGTCCCACACTTCCTATCACACCTTCCCGCAGGCCCAGCAATAGTCCGGACAGGATCCAGAAGGAGAGCAGGACACCCCCCGCATAAATCAAGCCATGAACAAGGATGGATCTGCGGTCCTCGCCCGCCTGTTGCACGAAACCCATGATCTTGATTCCGATGACGGGAAAGACGCAGGGCATGAGGTTGAGGATCATCCCCCCCAGGAACATTCCGCCCAGAATTGCGAGGAGGGTTCCGAAGTTGACCGGGGGGCGATCGGCGGTGCCATATTCCACCTCCACGAGGTAGCCTTTCTCTCCGATGGCCAGGATGCCACCCAGTCCGCCCCCGGCAGGGACTGATCGATCGGATTCGTCCACGCTGCGTTTGATGGTCCAGCGCACTCCGTTCTCTCCCCGTTCGACGACGGGATCGGACTGGGCATCCATCACCTGTTCGTAATCATAAAAGTGAATCTTCCCCTCCGGGATCGCATCAGCGGGAGAAAACAGGAGGGTGATCTCACTGGTCGTCTTGCTCGCCTGGACCGTCAGGTTGCCGGGGAGCGCTCCCGGTTGCATGGCGCGAGCCGCGGCAAAGGCCGGGGCATTGACGGGATCGTTCACCGCTTCCGCGGCAACCGGAAGGGTGATTTCGCTGGGTGAAGGCGGCCGTCCGAAGCCTGGTTCCGGAAGGCAGTTGTTCTCGTCGCAGATCTGCCACCGGGGAGTGGCGCTCACCGTTACCTGGGCACCCACCTTGAGGTCGGGTGGCGGAGTGATCTCAAAGAGGTGATAGACCAGCGGTTCGTAGCCATACGTCTTCTTTCCGGCCGTGCTGCCAATGTGAGGAACAGGCCAAGCCACTCGCTCCGCCTTGAATCCTGGTGGGAGTTTCCAGTTCGCTTGCAGGGACATCCCGACAAAACCGGGATTGATGAAGTAGGAGTGCCAGCGGGGAGGGTGGGTAAGCTTTATGGCAACTTGGAAGGGTTTGCCGGGCGCCATGCTCCTGATCTCGGAGAGGAATTCCATCCTGCTTGAGTTGCCGGACTGCTCCGGGGCCGCGAAGGGATCAAAGTCCTCGGCCCGCCCCTCGACGGGAAGGGCAAATCCAGCGATGAGGATGAGTGGGGCGAAAAAATGACTGAGTGGTCGCATTGGATGATCGGTGACGGGGGTATTTTACACAACCTGGCCCAAAGAAAAAGCAGCGGGAATTCCCGCCGCTTTGTAAAAGGATTAACTGGTGCGAAATCTCTAGTAGCCACGCACGTGGCCTTGCTGCCGATCCTTGGCATTTCCGGTAGCAGCGCCAGCAGCACCTCCGACGGCTGCCCCGATGAGGGCTCCGGTTCCGGCATCGCCATCTCCGACATTGTTGCCGATAATGGCGCCCGCTACGCCACCAAGGGCGGCCCCGGTGAGGGCTCCGGCCTGGGTATGGGGGCCGGCGGCACAACTCGCAAAGAGGAGAGAAACGGCGGCTGTGAGACTGGTCAGGAGTTTAATTTTCATGGTGTATTCGTGTTTGGTTCAGTTGCTTTGTGCCATCTTAATCAGTTGCACTCTACGAGGCAATCGAAACAATCAAGTGGAGGTTCTGCTTTTTAGGACGCAGAAGCCGCAGAGCTATTCAAAATATTTCGGATCAATTTCGGTCCGTGATAGATGAACCCGGTATAGAGTTGGAGGAGAGTGGCGCCGGCAGAGAATTTTGCTGCCGCATCGACGGCCGACATGATGCCCCCCACACCGATGATCGGGATCCGGTCACCAAGTTCGTGGTGAAAGGCGGAGATCACTTCGGTGGAGCTTTTCGTCAGGGGAGCGCCAGACAGTCCGCCTGCTTCGGTGTGGGATGGGTGAGCATCCACCTCCGGGCGCTCAACGGTGGTGTTGGTGGCGATGAGGGAATCGAGACCATGATCGAGAAAGACCCTGCTCAAGGCGCGGATCTCCCCGGTCTGAAGATCGGGGGCGACCTTGATGGCAAGGGGGACCTGACGACCGGTCTCCCGGAGCAGGATGTCGCGCTCACTCTGCAGACGATCGAGAAGGCGGGCGGCGGGCTCAGGGCCCTGGAGATCCCTCAAGCCCGGCGTGTTGGGCGAGGACAGGTTCACCGCGATGTAATCCGCCACTGGCCAGGCCTCCCGCAGGCAGGTCAGGTAGTCATCGATGGCCTGCTCATTGGGGGTGTCCTTGTTCTTGCCGATATTGAAGCCGATCACGCCCTGAAAGCTCTTTGACTTCCGCACGTTTGCAACGCCCTCTGCGACGCCGGGGTTATTGAACCCCATCCGGTTGATAATGGCCTCGTGTTCGGGGAGGCGGAAGAGGCGGGGCCTGGGATTGCCATCCTGGGGACGTGGAGTGATGGTCCCGATTTCTATGAAGCCGAATCCCAGGCGGCCGAAGGCGTCAATGGCATTGCCTTCCTTGTCCATGCCTGCGGCGAGGCCGAGGCGATTGGGGAAGGTCAGTCCCATGCATTCCACCGGTGCCTGGCCCGGCGAATCGCCAGCCAGGCCTTTCAGGACGCCGCAGTTTTCCGCGAGCCGCAGGGCGGCGAGTGACCAGTCATGGGCCCGTTCGGGGTTGAGGCGGAACAGGAGCTTGCGCGCCAGCGGGTAGGTGCCTTCGAGCATGTTTTCCTGCCGCCGTTATGCTCGACCAGATGGCCGGGAGCAAGAAGGGAGTGGGGGCGTTCAATCCGCCAGGTGGGAAACGATGGAGTCCACCAGCAGGGGGCCCCTGCCAAGGAGGCGCAGATGGTCTCCATCCCATCCTGCAAGACCCTCCTCAATCGTGTGCTCAATGCGCTCCGCCGATACTGCGCCAAGGTGGCGGCGATGGACGCCCTGGTCCGTTCGCAGCATGAGGGCGATGCGTTCGAGATCGAGTTGGGCTTCGGTGAGATCTTCCACTTCATGCTCGGCGTGACCGGTCTGCTCGACCAGTTGGACGTATTGCCGAGTGTCTGGAATGTTCTTCCAGCGGCGTCCCGCGATGGTGGACACCGCTGATGGGCCGAGGCCGAGGTAGTCCTTCCCGGCCCAGTAGGCCCGATTATGGCAGCTCTCGAATCCTGGATGGGCGTAATTGGATGTCTCATAATGGCGGAATCCGTGTTGGGTGAGCAGTTTGTGTGCGAGTTCGAACATCTCCGCGTTGAGATCTTCCTTGTCGTGGTAGAGGCCTTGCTGAAACCGTTCGAAAAAGGGCGTGTCTTCCTCGTAGGTGAGATTGTAGGCCGAGATGTGGGGGGGTGAGAGGCTCAGGGTCTTTTCCAGGCTGTGCCGCCACTGACTCAGGGACTGACCGGGGATGGAGAAGATGAGATCTACGCTCACGTTCTCGATCCCGGCCTTCCGGAGGAGAGCGAAAGATCGTGTGATCTCGGATGGGCCGTGCGTTCTTCCCAGAGCGGTGAGATTCTCCGGGTCAAAGGATTGCGCCCCCAGAGAAACCCGCGAGATTCCGAGATCCATGTAGGAGGCTGCAGTCCGCCGCCCGAAAGTCGCCGGATTCGCCTCCAGGTTGATTTCCGCTCCTGGCAGAATTCTGAAAATCTCCCGCAGACCCTCCAAGAGTCGTCGGAGGAGGAAAGGGGAGAGCATGCTGGGAGTGCCGCCGCCGAGGTAGACCGTTTCGAGGCCCGGGATCGGCAATCTGGAGGCCCGGTCCCCGGCCTCCGCCAGAAGGGCGTCAACAAAGCGCGCCATGTCCGTGTTCCCCGGGGTGTGCTTGTAAAATGAGCAGTAGGGGCAGATGTGGTGACAGAAAGGAATATGGAGGTAGAGGTGAATGAAGGTTATCGTGATTTGTGATTGGTGATCGGGTCGGGGAGCGGGCAGTCTCCCGCGGGCGATGAACACGGCAGAACTCGGCACCGACATCCTGCGTGAGGTTTCGCGCTCGTTTTATCTCACCCTCAAGCTTTTGCCGAGCGAGTTCCGGGGACCGCTCAGTCTGGGTTACCTGCTGGCGCGGTTGAGCGATACCATTGCCGATGCCGGTTCGATTGATC
>DMYM01000132.1 GCA_003483645.1 Verrucomicrobiales bacterium | reverse complement strand
GTGGTGGAGTCCGTTCCTGAACTTATCAGGTCCCATCCGCTGCCGCTGTGGGCTCCCCGCCAGCAGGAAGGCATCGACATTATCCTCTGCAAGGACGAGGCAAGTTTCGTCCGGGCGGGAGGCGACGAAGGGGCGGTCGGATGGTGGGATGGCCGCCGGGGCCAGGTCCTGATCCGCGCCGACTACTTCCTCACCCCTCCCCGACCCGCAAACTCCCGGCTGCAACCGCGCCCGGACCAAGGCCTTCTTGTGCACGAACTGGTTCACATGAGCATGGCGGGAATCCTCTGGCGCCTGCCCCCCTGGTTCTCGGAGGGAGTGGCCGAATACTTTGCGGTGTGCCACCAGGGCGACGGATGGTACCTCTTCCGGGACCTTGAGAGCCTCATCCGTGACCACCTGCGCCATGCCGTAAGCAAAAACAGGGTGGGGGAGAAGTTCCACCTGATTCCCGTCGACGAGATCCTCAAGCTCGATCATCCGGGTTGGCTCAAGACCTCGCAGAACCAGTTCGACGGCAATGCCTACCTGCCCTACGCCACCGCTCTTCTCCTGGTGCACTACCACTTTCACGGCGGAGCAGATCGCCGGGCAAGGGCCTCTGTTCACCTTTCCAGCCTGCCGAAACTTTCCACGGCAACCCCTGCCTTTCCCACCGAGGAGGCCAATGTGATTCAGGAACGCCTCGTCAAATACTGGTCCTCCCGGGGCCTGCAGCTTGTCTTCGGGGAGCAGTAAGCGCTCCCTGCTTTTCCCGCACCGCCGGGAGCACCAGGCGATACGAACTTCTCATCATCCACCAGCCGCTTTGACCGTGTTGCTCATGAGAAAGGCAATGGTCATGGGGCCCACCCCGCCGGGCACCGGCGTGATGGCGTGGCACTTGGGAGCCACTTCGTCGTAAGCCACGTCCCCGACCAGTCGGAATCCGCGCTTCTTCGACGAGTCCTCCACCCGGTTGATCCCCACGTCGATCACGACCGCGCCGTCCTTGACGAAATCCGCGGTAACGAACCCGGGTTTACCGATCGCAGCCACCAGGATGTCGGCCTGCCGGCACACCGCGGCCAGTTCCCTGGTGCGGGAGTGGGCCACCGTCACGGTGGCATTGACGCCCTTCCCCATGAGAAGCAGGGCCATCGGTTTGCCCACGATCATGCTGCGCCCGATCACCACCGCGTTGGCTCCACTCGTTTCGATCCCGGCCTTCTCCAGCAAATGGATGCATCCCTGCGGCGTGCAGGGAACAAACCCGCTTTCATCCTCCATGACGAGCTTGCCAACGTTGACGGGGTGGAAGCCGTCCACGTCCTTGCGGGGATCAAGGAGACGAATGATCTCCTCCTCGTTAATATGGGGCGGGGGCGGGGACTGCACCAGGATTCCATGAATGGCGGGATCCCCATTGAGATCGCGAACCACCTGCAGCACTTCCTCCTGGGTCGTTTCCGTCGGCAACTCAATCTTACGGGAGTGGATCCCAAGTTCGCCGCAGGTCTTCACCTTGGAATTCACGTAAACATGGGAAGCGGGATCATCCCCGACAATCACGACCGCCAGTCCCGGAGTCACACCTCTTGACTGAAGGGTTCCCACCTTTTCCCGGCATTCAGTCAGGACTTCAGCGGCGATTTCTTTTCCGTTGAGAATGGTCATAAGTTGGCAGATCGAGATCGTCGACTCCGGCGCGCATCATGTTCTCGGCCTCCACACGCTTGGATTCGAAGGCATCGTCATCCAGCTTCCGCGGGACATCAAGCAGCTCGTCAAAAATGATGGTGAGCTTGCTGAGCGGTAGCGGAACGACGAAACGGTCCCAGGTCTTGAGGCGGATCGCCCGGCTGTAGTGCACGTGAACTCCCATCACCGGAGCGCGGGTCACCTGGGCCAGTTTTATCAGGCCCGGACTCAGTCGGTAGCGCGGACCCCGCGGGCCATCGGGAGTCACAGCCACATCCAGACCCTTGCGCACCGTCTGCACCATTTCCCTCAGGGCTTTCGATCCCCTCCTCGAACTGGATCCTCTCACGACCTCCAGACCCAGGACCCGGGCCACCGCTGCGAGGGCTGCCCCGTCGTGACTCGCGCTGGTCAGGACCACGCCCTTGCGCCAGGGGAAGATGCGCCTACGGGACATCAGGGTCCCGGCGATGCGGCTGTGCCAGATGCACCAGATGAGCGGGGAGCGGTGTTTGGCGCGATCGGTGAATCCACAGCGATCCACCACTTCCATTCGAAGAGTCACGGCATACGATCGCATCCCCCAGCCCGCCAAAGTGCCCAGGGCCCGCATTTTCCAGCTGGTTCGGATTTGCCGCTCCTTCTCTTTGTCGTTCATCAGTCAGAAACTGTATTCCTGCAGCGATTCAGCCAACCAGTCCTGCCGCTGCATCAGTCCCCTGCTCCGGCAGGACCAACAGACCGTAGCGTTTCTCCGGGGAGGCGACCACGGAGGGGATTCCAGGTCGAACACGACCGCCTGCGTGCGCGCCGCCCCGTTGTCCACACCGATGAAGTACATGTTCCTCGCCCACGGCGATTGAAGGGAGGCACAGGGCGGGTGACAAGCACGATGAAGCTACAATGAAACGAGTAACTGCAGTCGCTATGGATATTGGCCTGCCATGGGCCACGAAACTGCCCTCTTTCCCATATTTTGTGATTTGATCTCGTCGCATTCTCATGATTTGTTCCCTCCGGCGATGGACGGATTTGAAGACAGAGCCCCCCAGGCCTTGGCCAATCCCCGGAATGTGGGCGAAATGGAAGAGACCGACGCAGTGGGCACCACTGGCTCGGCCGATCGCGGTGGCATGCTGCGGATGTGGCTCAAGTTCACCGAGAAGGACGGCAGGCTAGTCATCGACCGCGACTCCTTCCAGCCATTCGGAGGCCAAACCGCCATCGCGGTGGCTTCCATCAGGATCGTTCCCCTGGACGAGGAAGAAAAACACCCAAAGGAAGCCGACTTTCGAACCTCCCCATGAACAAGGAAATCACACTTCCCCGCGAAGTCAGCGCCATCCAGATTCCGTCTGGTGACTCCATCTCCCTCCCCGCCGGCACCCAGGTGGTGATTACTCAGACTCTTGGAGGCACCTACACGGTGGCGACCTCGGCCGGGCTGGCCCGCATCTCTTCCAATGATGCCGATGCCCTCGGGATCGATCAGGCCGGTAAGGAGGAAAGCGCCCGGGAGGACGAGCAAATGAAGGACGCTCCGGTCGCCGACCAGATCTGGCACCAGCTCAAGCAGGTCTACGATCCCGAAATCCCCGTCGATATCGTCAACCTTGGCCTGGTCTACGACTGCACGGTGGACGATGAAGACGGCAAAAACGTGGCGAACGTCAAAATGACCCTTACTGCCCCTGGCTGCGGAATGGGCCCCGCCATCGCGGCTGACGCGCAGGCCCGTATCATGACGATCAACCAGATTGACGACGCCCGGGTCGAACTGATCTGGGATCCTCCCTGGAACCAGGAGATGATCTCCGAAGAGGGTAAGATGAAGCTCGGAATGATCTGATCTTCCGGGCAGGTGGGGCAGTCCGGACTTCACCCTTGTCAAAGATCTGGATTCCCCCTAGCGTCCCGTCCCCCTCACCCGAACCTCCCAATCCCATGTCCAAGCATAACAGCCTGAAAATCAGCGGTGGCATCATCGGCAATCGCCCGGTCCTCAAGCGCTTCGAACGTATCAAGATCCTCAAGGAGCGCGACCAATGGAAAGAGGGCCAGAGCCCCCTCGGCCTGCCGAAAACCAAGGCTGAGGACTAAGGTAGCTTTCT
>DMYM01000527.1 GCA_003483645.1 Verrucomicrobiales bacterium | reverse complement strand
AGCAGGCACCCAGGCCGCGCAAAAACGTCCGGCGGCCGATCTGTTCGCGGGGAAAACTCATCGTGAACTCAAGTTCAGCTTATGATCCGGGCTTCGGAATCAACAATCAAGGGGATTCCTCCTCCCAAAGGAATGACGGGCATCGGGGAAACTCGACAATCCAGATTCCAAATAAACTCAGATTTTCCAGACTCCAGGGCACCTGATGCAGTGTGGTGCCTTGGCCTCCGGCTTTATCTGGAGGTTGACCCGTCGAGTTCGATCGCCCGTCAGCTCCCCTTACTCGGCCCGTTTCATTTGGAACGGCACACTCTCCACCACCCCGTAGAGAAACTCGCGCAGGCCACCGCCCGCGGTCTCGGCCTGCTTGATGATCCCGTCCACGACCGGCGCATCGTAGTACTCGACTCCCCGGCCCACCGCGTAGGTGAGCAGCTTTTCGGTAAGACACCGGTGGAAGTCCTTCTTGCGCGGCCCCGCCAACACTTCCCGGAGACCACCGACGCCCACAAATTTCTCTCCCGTGACAAGCGCACCGGAGGTTTCAAACTTCTCTCCCTCCCGCCACTGTCCGAGCGCGTTGTAGCGCTCGAGAGCCAGGCCGATGGGATCCAGCTTGGCGTGGCAGGAATGACAGAGCGGCTGGGAACGATGATGCTCCATCAACTCCTCCACCGTGGCGTCCTTACCCAGCTTCTCCTTGGCATCTTCGAGAGCGGGAATATTGGGCGGCGGTGGCGGTGGCGGAACGCCCAGGAGGTTGTCGAGCACGTAGAGCCCTCGCTTGACCGGAGAAGTGCGGTCCGGATTGGACGTGGTGAGCAGGAAGCTCCCCTGGGTCAGGATTCCTCCCTGCCGTGAATTGCCCTCCAGGCTCACCTTGCGGAACTCTTTCCCCTGGATTCCTGCCACCCCGTAAAAGGTCGCGAGCCGGTCGTTCACGAATGCGTAATCGGCGGTGATCAATTCCACCGCGAGCCGGTTCTCCTTCAGGATGTGCGCAAAGAAAAGCTGGGTCTCCCGCACCATGTCCTGCCGCGTGTAGAGATTGAAGATCTGGCGGGCCCGGTTTCCGTCCTTGATGCCGAGCAGGAGCGGCGTGTCAAAGATCCTCCCGTCCAACTCCCGGATCTGCAGCCACTGCCCGACAAAATTGCGGATGAAACGCTCGGCCTTCGGGTCGGCCAACATGCGATCTACATTGGCCCGCAGATTCGTTCGCAGTTTCCCGGCGCCTGCCTCGTCGAGAAGGGCTTGGTCCGGCGCCGAACTCCAGAGAAAATACGAGAGCCGCGTGGCCAGGGCATACTCGTCGAGTGGAACGGCCCGAACCTCTCCCTTGCCCGGCAACTCCCCGCGGAGCAGGAAGTCGGGCGAACTCAGCACGGCCGTGAGGGCGAAGCGAATTCCCGCCACGAACTGCCCTTCGGCCTCCCACTTCACCTTGGCGAGCGCGATGAGCCTGTCGAGGGTCTCCTCTTCGACAGGCTGGCGATAGGCCCGCGTGGCAAGGCGGCGCAAAATCTTCCGCGCGTATTGCTCCCGCTCCGCCGCTCCCTCCGGGGGCGGGCCTCCGTCGATGATGCGCCGGACGCTCTCGGGGTAACTGTCCCAGGCCATTGCGTCAGCCGGCCCGGTCATCACTACACTGAGCACCTTCACCGCGAGGGGCACGTTCGCGCTGGTCGCGCCCTTGCCGGGCACCATTTCAAACTCGAGTCGGCGGGGGCCCTTCTCCAACACCGGACTCAGTTCCAGCTCGAAGCTCTTCGTCCTGCTGTTCTCGAAGCTGATGGGCCGGGAGGCCAGCTCCCGGTCGTCAATCAGAACGCGCCAGGTGGCGTTTGCATCCTTGCCTCCGCTCTGCGTCACCACCTGGTAGCTGATCGCCAGGCGGTGCCTGCCCGCCGTCTTGACATCCCAGACTGTTCCCGCCCGATGAGCGCTTCCCGCCCGCATGAAGCGCGCCGACCGGGAACGGTTCTTCTCATTGCGCATCTGGCCGGGATCGATGTTCGCCGCCTGCGGCCGGCCCGCCTCGAGGGGAATCGCCTGCGCCATGATGCGCTCGGCCACCGCGAGATACTTCTCCATGAGAAGAGGCGAGATCGACAACACGTCCCCGATCGTGTCGAACCCGTAGCCGGTGTCGTCGGGCGGAAAGGCATCATTCACATTGAACTTCACTCCCAGGATGTCCTCGATCGAGTGGCCGTATTCGACGCGGTTGAGGCGGTGCAGCGTGACCCGCCCCGGATCGGGATTAGCCGGATCAAGTCCGAAGACCTTGCGCTCGATCCAGGCGATCAACTCCGCACGCTCATCCGCGGTCGGCTGATCTTTCTTGGCCGGCGGCATGAGATCGGTGCGCAGGTTCTTCCAGATCCGCAACCAGAGTTCCCGGTTGTCTAGATGCTGGGCCCCTTTCCCGGAATCATCGAGGGAAACGTCCCCCTTCGCGGTCCCCTCCCCATGACAATCGTAGCAGTAGTGCTCCAAAAGGGGCTGAATCTTGGAATTGAATTCCCCGACTGTGGCCTCCCCCCCCTCCTCCGCCACCGCAGAGACGCACAGGCAGGCGCCCAACGCGAACACGGGAATCCAGCGACCCGGCAACACACCGGTCATATCCAGGCACGCAGTTGGTTCCCTCCCAGCCATGCTCTACTCTCCGAAAAAAAAGTTCTTAAATACCTCCGCTGAAAAATTAACCCCGGCTGCCGAGGGGTGACTTCCGTCCTTGGCGAAGAGGCGTTTGCCTGTCCCCTCCTTCATTTCCCTCGCCCACGCCTCCCCGACCGGCACAACCAGCGCGCCCTCCGCCGCGGCCGCCGCCTCGCGATAACCAATCACCAACCGGTGCTGCATCTTCTCAAAAGTATCCTTGGGAAAGGCCTCCGCATTCCTGTGATCACCATCCCGGCGCCCCCAGGTCTGGAAGAAGACCGGAACCGCTCCCATCTTCCTGATTTCGGCCACCAGGGCCTGCGCGGGGGGGATCATCTTCCTGTTGCGCTGCTCCCTGTTGAAGGCGGGCAACTGGCTCTGTTCCTGCAACACCACCACATCCCATTTCCCGCCCCGGATTCTGGCAAGGGTCTCCTCGGAACCAGCATGCTTCTGCAATGTCCATCCGCCCTTGGTCACTCCCTCAACGATCACCTTCCGCTTCGCCTCCTTGGCCAGCCTGGCGAGGGCGCCCGGCACCTTGAAACTGTAACTGTTGCCCACGAAGAGAATCCTCGGCTCCTCTGTTTTCCTGAGCCGTGCCTGCAGGGCATCCTGCGAGTCCTCCCCCGCTGGGGCCGCTCCTGTAAGGAGAAACCCAACGCTTAGAAGCAACGATGTTTTCATGGCTGCCCCCATGAAGACCGGCAGTTGCCAAATTCCAAGAAGATCCTCCGACGATCATGAATTACCATTTGATCCTCCCTGCACAGAAGTGGGTTCCCCGTGCGAATCACATACTTACTTCTGGGCAATGCAGAAGAGATGACGCTCCCCCCTGATGAAAAGCTCTCCGTCAACCGGAGCCGGGGTGGCATCCACACCTTCTCCCACGGTGTTGGTAGCGACCACTTCAAACTTCTCCCCATCCTTCAGAACCACGGTCGTTCCACTACGTCCCGTGACATAGACATGCCCTCCCGCCGCAATCGGCGAGGCATAGGTCCGCGAGATCTCGGGAACACGTTCCGCAATATAGTGCGCCTTCCCGCTCACCGCGTCGAGACATGTCAAAATACCAGATTTCCCACTGTGGAAGTAGATTCGCGATCCTGAAATCAACGGCGAGGCGACATCGGGAGTATGACGATCCAGGTCCCATAGCACGCTCTTGGTTCCTTCCAGGTCCCCTCGTCCACTCAGGTCGAAGGCGCCTATGAACGCACCACGGAAGCCGCTGCCCACGATGGTCAAATCCCTGATCGCGACCGCGGAGGCCACCGGTCGCTGCGTTTGCCCCCCACAGCGCCACAACTCCTTGCCACTCTTTAAATCGTATCCCCGCGCACAGGTCTGCCCATTCATGACGACCTGCTTGCTTCCCTTGTGCTCCACCACCAGGGGGGTCGCCCAGCAGGTCGGTTCATCCTCCCGCTCCGTTCGCCAGACCGTCTTCCCGGTCCGGCGATTCAAGGCATAAAGCGCCGAAGGTCCCTCATGGTCCCAGGGAACCAGAATCATATCACCTTCAATTGTCGGTGAACTCCCCTCCCCGAATCCATTCCGCGTGTTCATCTTCCCAAAGTCATTGCGCTTCCACACCAAGGAGCCATCCACCTTGTAGCAATACAGTCCACGCGATCCGAAATGGGCATAGACATGTTCTCCATTCGTACACGGTGAGGCCGAGGCGAATCCGTTCGTGGAGTGGGTTCCCTGGTGAGGAATCGCCTCGGTGGCTGTTCTCTCCCACTGCAATTTCCCTGTCTTGCGATCGAAGCAGAACAGTTTGAAGGCCAGTTTCGACAACCTCCGTCCATCGAACCCGGACCTTCCGTCAGCCGAAACTGCTGAAACCACGAAAACCTGGTTCCCCCATACCACCGGCGATCCCGATCCACGACCCGGGACGGCCGTCTTCCACTTTACGTTCCTGGTCACGCTCCAGTTCAATGGAGGTTGAGCATCAGGCGAGGAGCCATTGCCGGTGGGACCCCGCCAGTGGGCCCAGTTGCCGGCGCAGAGACTCCCCTGCTGCAGAAGGACAGCAAGAACGAGGAAGGGAAGGCGTAGAGACATGATCCGGTGTGGTTGTCTGCCCATTGTCCTTGCTTTCCCCCTCAGTGCAACCAGCAACGGACCGGAACCTTTTCCCGGTGACAGATGGAACACGACTCCCGCAACCGCTAAAAGCGACGGGTCACATTGAGCCAGAAGGAACGAGGAAGGCCGGTTGACCGCAGCCCGGAACTGCTCACCCCGGTGGAGACTTCCTCATCAAAGAGGTTCTCAACGCGAACCTGCACGGTTAACGCATCAGTCACCTCAAACTGCCCACCGAGCCTCGCAGTCCACCATGAGTCGAGACCGCGCTCTTCCAGCACATCATCGTATTGACCACTTCCGAATTCGAACTCCGCGAAGAGATGCACCCGTTGGAAAGGATCACCCTCGACCCCGGCCACCAAGCGGTGTGCCGCACTCTGCGGAAAGCCCTTTCCCTCCAACAGGGGCTGACCGGGTGACTTGGTGAACTCGGATTGTGAGAGCAGGTAGCGCAGGGTGCAGGCACAGCGCGAGGAGATCTGCCAGCGCGCCCTGCTCTCAATCCCCCACACGCGCGCCTCCTCCACATTGCGTCGCTGTGCCACCGTTCCCCCCGGAGGCACAAAGCCGGCTATCGCCTCCGCTTCGACCGGATCGGTGAGGGGGACGTTGGCAATGGCATCCTGAACCCAGTGGTGGAAGATGTTGAGGTCGCATGAAAATCTCTCCGAGGGCGTCCACTCGATCCCTGCATCCACGGTGTAAAAGCGCTCCGGATCAAGACCTGCATTTGCTTCCGTGATATCACTTCGAACACGAAAAGGACGGTAGAGTTCGTTGATCGTAGGAAGGCGAAAAGCCGTCCCGACCGATGCCCGGACACGAACCGATTCCGAAAACCGGTAACCGAAGGCACCACTCAGGGAAGGAGCCGTCCCGTCACGATCGCTGAACTTCATGTCGCGCAGGAGCGCACCCGTGACGGGCCTCCGTTCGACTCGCCCACCATTCCGGAAAGCCCATCGATCGAACCGGGCGCTGCCCTCGAGTGAAATACCCGCATCCGTTTCGCAGACCGCCCGGGCAAAGATCCCTCCCACAAACTGCTCTCCACCCGCCCGGCGACGACGCAGAAAGGCCCCATCCACAAATCCTGCCCGCTCGTTAGTCTCACCGTTCATGTGTCTCAGGTCCGCACCCAGAATCACATCGACCCCCTCTACCAGGTGCAGGGTGGCAGTCACTCCCCCGCCCATCCCCTCTCCCGGCACATCAAACTGGTCCAGGGCGGGCGCCTCCCTGCTACGCGTTGCATCGACCGAGGAGAAGAGTGCTTCAAAGTCGCGACGCTGATAATAGGCCGCTACCTGCCAGGTCCGGGAGGGAACTTCCTTGGTTACACGAAGCGAGAGATCAAGAGCCGCGGTGGCATTGCGCGAAAGGATCGTGCCGTTCCCACGTTCCTCGTCGTAGTAGGACAACGACGGTTCGATGGTAAGATCATCCGCAGGACGCCACACTGCGCGCAGTTCCGCACCGTTCGTCACAAGCTCAAGCGGTCGATCCACTGCCCCGCGCTGACTCTTCTTCAATCCGTGGAAACCATCCGACTGCAGGGTGAAGGCGGCAACCTGGGCGGCGAACCTGGAGTCATCGGAGACCAGGTCACTCACCATCGTGAATCCGAGTGTCTCGTGAGTTCCTCCCGTGAACTGCAGGCTGGTCCGGTTCTCCACCAGTTCCCTGCTCGTGAGGCGCACGATCCCGGCCGGACTCTGATTTCCCCAGACCGCCGCCTGTGCTGCCGGGACAATCCGCACCGAGGAGAGC
>DMYM01000202.1 GCA_003483645.1 Verrucomicrobiales bacterium | reverse complement strand
GCGGAGGTTGAACCGGCGGAGGACTCAGAGTCACCCACGAAGGGGTCCCTTGCCGGGGTGTGGACCAACAAGTCGGGCAAGAAGATTGAGGCCACGCTTCTCGAGGTAAAGGGCGATAAGGCTGTTCTGAGGATGGCCAACGGGAAGACATACAGCTACCCGATCGCCAGTCTCGATGCGGAGAGCCAGAAGAGGGTGAGGGAGTTTGCCGCGGCAACAGAGGATTAATGCCGAGGAGACAGCACTCCTCCAGGGCCGGAGGCAAAATCATTTCTGCCAACCACGCCAGGGATCTGATACGCCTTGGGAGCCATGAAGCGGATCGTAACCATTCTCGCGTTAGCGGGAACCCTGCTTCTGGTCGGCGGGTGTCAGACGGCGACCACTCCCGCGACCTCGATGCAGTTGCAGAAGTCCTACAAGGAGGAATTCGGGGCCGTGGTCAGTATCAGGAAGGTCACCTACAACGATTCCCCGGATGATGGCGACGGTGTGGTCGGTGGCGTGATCGCAGGTGCTTTGATCGGTTCTGATGATGGCGCGGCCTTCGAGGGCGCAGTGATCGGCGGGTTACTGGGCGGACTGGGTGAGAAATTTGCGGGCAAGACCGCCTTTGAAATCCGGATCAGGAAGGACGGGGGCGAACTGGTCACCGTGCTCCAGCGGGCGCGAGGGATCCGGGATCTCCGTGCGGAGGACCGGGTCCGGATCCTGACCGATCCCACGGGGGGCACGATCGTCGAGAAGATCCAGCCCCCGCCGTCTTAACCAGCCCTGTTCTGAATTGTTGAAGACGCTTTCGGGTCTCCTGTGTACGACGGTCTGAATCTGGGTTCTCGGCAATTGCTCTCCACGATTCACCTCAGGGTGCCAGTCCCCGCATGATGCCTGCCGACGTAATCCCCCACTTGCAGATGATGTGAGTCTCCTGCGCTGAGACAACAGGGGCGAGGATGCAGGGGGTGAATCCGCGGGGATCAGAGCAAGCCTGTTTCAGACCGGAACAAGCAAGTCCGGCAGCTGCGCGAGGTTGGTGATCAGGGCATCGGGGGAGTGCAAGACGGTCTGGTCAGAATGCAACCGCAGGGAGCGATTGTCACCGGCGAAGAGGACGGTGTGGAAGCCGAGTTCGGCGGCGGGGTGGATGTCCTTGTGGGCGTCGTTGCCGAGGTAGAGGGTTTCGGCAGGGGCGATGCCTCGTTGATCCAGCCTTTCGCGGAGGATCCGGTAGAGAGCAGGTCCCGGTTTGGCGACGCCATGCTGGTAGGAAAAGAGACAAAGGTCCTCCTCGAAACCCAGTTCTTCGAGATCCCGGCCCAGGAGGGCCGGGAAAAGGAGGGGGGTGTAGAACTGGGCGTTGGAGACAATGCCGAGGGTGAGGCCCCTGCCGCGCAGAGTGACCAGGGTTTCGGAGGCTCCAGGCATGGGCCAGACCGGGTTGGTGATGCACTCGCAGGCAAGGGCTGCATGTTCGAGTTCCGGGCCACAGGGCTGATCTAGCAGTTCGCTCCAGAGATCGCGGATTTCAATTTCGGGGTATCTGATGCCCTGGTCACGGGCGACTGCGTGTTCCCGGCTGACGAGGTCGTGGAGTCGGTCGGTGAGCGAACGGTTTCCGGAAGGGGACGGGATCCCGTATTTTTCGAGGATGGCCCGGAGGGGATCTTGGCGGGGTGACTCTTCCTCGGGACCGCGGTCTCCAGAGGAGGAGATAAAGAGGGTGCCGTAGACGTCGAAGATGACGGCCCGGATGCCCGGGAAGCTGGGCAGGACCGGGTCACAGGAGGTGGGAACAGGCCTCATCTCCCGGGAGAGTTCCCGGATGATTTGAATGGCGGCAGGATTCATCTTCAGGATCGCAGGAAGTGAAAGCGCTCCGGTTTGAGGAACTGCCCAAGGACCGCCCGCCGGTCGAGCCAGGTGGGGGCTTCCGGGGTCGCGGCGGCGAGTTCACGGTAGAGGTTCTGATGCGCTTCGGCGTAGCGGGCAACCGAATAGGGTTTGAGAGCCCCGGGGGCGGCAGGGGGGACATGATGTTCCAAGGCGTCGGCCAGCCACTCGGTGGCGGGCACGGAGAAACCGCCGCTGTTGATGAGGAGATCTCCGGGGGAGACGAGGGCACGGGGAAAGATTTCCAGTTGCAGTTCCTCGGGGAGATTCCCGAAGTCGAGAAACTTGCCCCGATCAAGTGTCGCAAGAGTTTCGCTCACGATACGGTTGGGAAACGGTTCTCCACAGGAGTGATACAGGCGGCGAAGGTGATCGCGCAGGAGGGTGCGCAGGTGGTTTTCGTTCACCCAGGTGCGCGGGATCAGGATCTCCTGATAGAGAGCTCCGAGGTTCACGTCGTCGGGCACGAAGCGGGAGGTGATCTCAGGAAGATTACGTCCCAGGAGAGGTTTCCCCAGGGCCAGAGGTTCGAGGAAGGAGAGGCCGAAGCCTTCCGCGATGGAGGTGGTGACGAGATGGGTGGAATGAGCCAGCCAGCTCGCGTAGGAAGAGTCCATGTCATCGCGGGGCGACGAGCGCCCTACGACCCCCATCCTGACGGGGAGATGGTATTGCTTTGCCGCCCGGATCCATTGATCATAGATCGGACGCCAGGCGGGATTGTCTGGCGCGAGGGCCAGGGCGAAGGAGGTTCCGGGAGGCGCAAGGGCGGAGAGGAGACAGAACTCCCCGAGATTCTTGCGGCGAATTCCCCGCACGGGATAAAGGACGAAGGGGGTAGCAGGCTCACGGGTTGTCCGGGGGAATTCTGTCGGTGCTCGGACGGCATTAGGAAGTAGCGAGATTTGTTCCGCAGGGACTCCGGAGGCCAGCAGGAGAGCCTGGTCGCGCGAGTTGACAGTCAGGTAGCGGATCTGTGGGGCGAGGGGATAGAGATGCTCGTGGGTGAGCAGGTTTTCGTAATTCTCCGGTCGTCCATCCTCTGCAAGGTCATGGAGATGGAGGACGAGGGGCGTGCGGCTTCCGGCCAGTTCGGCTACGAGTCCGGGGAAAAGGGTATTCTTTCCCAGGGTCGGGTTGTGGAGATGCCAGCAGGTTGGTTCCTCATTCAGGACCTGGGTCGCGATCTGAAGAAGTTGCTGGGCGAGTCGGGTGCTGTCCAGGGCTTCGGGTTCTCCACTGTCTTGATAGTCGAGAGAGGGGACGACCCTTACGGGAAACCGGCTGGGGTCCTCAGGTGAGGTGCCCGCCAGAATGACGTGGGCGATCCCCGCCCGGGCGAGAGCTTCGGACTGTCTTTCGATCACCCGCGTCACTCCACCGGGACGCAGGTGGTAGTGTATAAGAGCGACCGACATGGGCAGAAAGCCTGTATTCCGGGTTAGCGGGTCTCCGGACGCGGAAGGCGGTCGGGGTGATTCACGGGGAGGGTGTCCTGGTCCGGCGTCAGGGCCCGGCGGGGAAACTTCCGAAGGTATTCGGGGAGGTTGACCAGGGGAGGGCGTTCTTCTTCCACGAGTTCGGTGGTGACTTCCCGATAGTGGGGTCCGGTGATCTCCAGAGCCCGGTAGATGTTGGAGATCTCAGCGGGCGCGGTGACTTTGCCATCCTTGAGGAGCCGGCTGAGGAAAGACTGCAGAATCCCGAAGGACATCCTTCCGAGGGCGGCGGTGGATTGGTTTCGATGCACTCTTCGTTCAAGATTGACCTGTGCGAATGCGCCCATGCCCCAGCGAGTGTAAACATCCAGGATGTGCGAGGTCTCCACGCCATAACCAATCGGGAAAGGGATCCTCTCAAGGAGGTTGCGGCGGACGGCATACTCACCGGAAAGAGGCTGGAAGAGCTGAGTCAGTTCCGGATAGAAGAGTGAAAAGAGCGGGCGGACGAGGATCTCGGTGACCCGGCCTCCGCCGCTGGCCCGGATGTCCCCGGCAGGTTGGACGATCGGGCGTTCGTAGAAGGCCTTCACGTAGCCTATGTCCTCATTCCGGATCAGGGGGGCGATAAGTCCGTAGACAAAGCGCGGGTGGATGTTGGCGATGTCGGCATCCACGTAGCAGATGATGTCGCCCTGGAGCTGGTAGACCGCCTTCCAGAGGTTTTCGCCCTTGCCGCGGTTGAAGCCATGGGAAGGGAGGATGTCGGCGGAGTGGTAGAAGTCGGCACCGTAGGAGGTGGCGATTTCTGCCGTGCGATCGGACGACCCGGAATCAATGACGGCCAACTCGTCAACGAGCGGGAAGCGATCCATGAGCTCGCTCTTGAGGACCACGATTTCCTTCCCGATGGTTGTCTCCTCGTTAAGAGTGGGTATGCAGAGCGAGATACGCAGCCCGGACTTTTTCTTGGACCTGCACAGCGCTTCCAGGTCGGCAAACTCCCGGTGGTGAAAGGTGCGGGACTTCAGCCAGGACACGTTCTGTTGGGGATAGAAAGCTGAGGCAGAGTGCCCCAAATGCTACGTTTCACTTGGATCGGACACAGCGGAATCCGGTGTGATTGGTGGGCGAGAGGGACTCCGAGTAGTGCCGGGCGGCCGGTCGATAGCGCAGGCAGTAGGTGTGGTGGCAGAGATGAGATCCTCCCTTGGTGACCCAGAGCCAGGCCAGTCGGTGGAAAGGTTCCTCGGCGGGATAGTTCTTACTCTGGAGAAATTCCTGCACCATGGGCTGGCTTACCGGCTTGTCGGGGCCCTTGGGATTGGCCTTTGGTTCCGGGAGTTTGACGAAGGTTGCGTAGTAGTCGGGGCGATAGAGATCAGCGCAGTGTTCCCATACATTTCCGGCCATGTCGTAGAGTCCGTAGGGGTTCGGAGGGAAGGATTTTACGGGTGAGGTGCCCGGGAAACCGTCCTTGGCGGTGTTGTTGTTCGGGAATTCCCCCTGGAACACATTGGCCTGCCATTTCCCCCGGGGCTGCGGCTCGTCACCCCACATGAAAAGCTTGTGATCAAGACCTCCCCGGGCCGCCCGTTCCCATTCGGCCTCGGTGGGAAGCCGCTTTCCGGCCCATTTGCAATAGGCAAGCGCGTCCTCGTGAGTGATGCAGACAACCGGATGATTCATCCGGTCCCTGATGCTGGAAGCCGGGCCCTGCGGATGCCGCCAGTTGGCGCCCTGCGTGAACTGCCACCACTGCCACTCGGCACCGGGACGGAACAGTTCCACCTTGGCGCGAGGAGACTTGAAGAGAAGTGCTCCGCCCTTGAGTTGATCGGGAGGAGCGTTGGGAAAGTCCTTGGGATCCCAGCCACGCTCGGCCTGGGTCTGGTAGCCGGTGTCCTTGGCGAATTCCATGAACTGGCGGTTGGTGACCTCGGTGAGATCCATCCAGAACCCATCTACCGTCACAGTATGGACGGGGGCCTCCTCCGGATATTCGGCTCGGGTCTGCTTGAATTTATGGTCTGACCCCCGGGTGAAGCTCCCCCCCGGAATCCAGACCATGCCCTCGGGGGGGGGCTGAGCTGCGCCCCTGTCAGGCTGGGGGGCGGTGGCGGGGGTGGGCTTTTCCTGTCCTGGGGAAGAGGACGCGCCGAGGCCGAGCAGAAGCAGGGAAAGGAAGGAACTGCGCATTGTGATTTGGCTTTCTGTGAATAAATGATCATTTTCACGCACTGGCTATGACCAAATTTCGGCCATGCATTGACCTGCACGACGGTAAGGTGAAGCAGATCGTGGGGGGATCTCTTCGTGACGACGGTTCCGCACCGGAGGAAAATTTCGTCTCCGGGCAGGATGCGGACTGGTTTGCTGA
>DMYM01000019.1 GCA_003483645.1 Verrucomicrobiales bacterium | reverse complement strand
GCGGTGTATCACTGGTATCCCAAGATCACGGGCCGGCACATGGACACCTTCCTGGGCCACCTGCACTTCTGGCCCTCCCTCATCTTCATGAACGTGCTGTTCTTCCCGATGCTGGTGCAGGGCATGGCCGGTTTCCACCGCCGCTGGTACAACGGGGGTGATGCCTACCTCTCCAAGGCGGAGGACAGCGTCAATGTGTTCGGAAACACGATCGCTGATTGGATCTGGATGAACCCCATGATGTCCTGGGGTGCTTGGCTGCTCGCCGTCTCGCAGATTCCGTTCGTGATCAACTTCATTGCCTCGATTTACATCGGCAAGAAGATCAAGAACGACAATCCCTACGACGCAACGACCCTGGAGTGGGCCACCCCCACGCCTCCACCTCACGGCAACTTTACCTTCGACGTGGCAGCCTACCGCGGGCCTTACGAATACAGCCGTGAGGACCACGAGGGTGACTTCTACCCCCAGTGGGAGGAGCCCAAGAGAGACAAGCCAGCCAAGGAACCCGAGCTGGAGCCCAAGAGGGACAAGCCAGCCAAGGAACACGAACCCGAGCCCGCCCAGTAACGCCCCTCCAATCCCCTGCATTATGGAGATTCCCCATACCGTCACCCCCCGGAAGGATAACGGCCTTTTCAATGCGAAGGTCGGCATCTGGCTCTTTCTCGCTTCCGAAGTGATGTTGTTCGGCGGTCTTTTCTCGGCTTACGTTTTCATGAGGATCTACGCCGACTACCCATGGCCGGAACGTGCCCTCCCCATTGTGCCCGGGCTCATAAACACCTTCGTGCTGATCGGTTCGTCCGTCACGGTGGTCTTTGCCTGGGCCTCTCTCAAGATGCGGCAATGGCGGCGCTTCCAGATTTTCATGGCGATCACCATTGCCTGTGCGGGCATCTTCATGGTTCTCAAGGCCATCGAGTACAAGGCCAAGTGGGATCACCAGGCCGTGCGCGTGGATGACTTCACCATCGTCGAAGGTCACGTCCACTACGCCACCATCCTGAGTAACGGGAAAGTCGAACACTTCCATACCAAGAAGGAAGCACAGGAGGCGGGAGAGAAGGATGCGGAGACTGCAAATAAGGTAGCCGAGGAGAAGGTAACCACCGCAGCCAAGGAAAAGGATGAGGAGTTTGACGGGCTGGGGAAGGCAGATCTCTGGAAGGCCGGGAAGCCCTTCAAGGCCAATGTGGTCCTCTTCAAGCCGGAGACCATCGACTTCTCGTTGGTGCGGGCCCACGAGTCATGGGTCAACGCCATGCTCGAGCAGGCCGAGAAGAGAAAGTCCAGGCTGGTCACTGCCCGGGACCTCTTCATTTACGGAGATATCGAGGATTACTCGGGGACGGAGAGTGAGCCGATGTCGAGCAAGGCACGCGCCGAGCAGGAGGCTCAGCTCGTCAAGAAGTTTGCCATGGCGGATGAGAAGAAGGATCGCAAGTTCGGGCAGAACTCCTTATTCATCCCGGCCGGGACTCTGCTCAGCTACACGCTTCTCGAGGAAGCCCGCAAGGTCTTCGTCGCAGGCCGCGCCCACAACGCGGCAACCCGTACCACCATCCTCAAGGAAAACTGGAAGAAGGTGAAGGAGAAGTGGCCCGGAGACAAATACTGGGAGCAGGCGTCTGAAGCCAGGATCGACGCGGCCACCCAACTGGACGAGCAAGTCGATGAGGCGGGCAATTGTAGTGCCGGGAGCAAGGTGGTGTCCCTGGTATCCACGCTCTCCTTCAAGATGGATCCTCCCCAGCCGCTCATCATCAAGCGGAGCTGGATCAAGCGCCCCGTCAAGGAGCAGGATGGAAAGGCTGAACTGAGGGACGATACGTCCCTCAATGCGGGAGAAGGTGAGGATGCGGCTCCCGGACTCCTTGAGAGCCCACTCGCGCTCTCCGTGGACGCCATCGACTTCCGCTGGGTGGCCCAGAAGGCCGAGGAGGCCGGTAACGATCCAATGGAAATGATTGAGCAGAGCTGGATCTTCTCAAAGGCCAACAAGAACGGATCGACCTACAGGAAGATCTGGAAGGTGCACAAGAAACGCATCGGTCAGCTTGAGCAGCGCCTGATCGACAAATACGGCAAGGACGAGGAAGGGAAACCCAGGCGGGTGGCTACCGAGACCGATCGCTACCGGGTGACCTGGCAGGACTTCGTCCACTATGCCCGGGCTGAGCACGACGCCCTTATGCCGGGTGATTCCGGCTTTGACGACCTGCGGCCCAAGTTCTGGAACGGCTTTGCTGGACCGAACCACAAGGACGAGGAGATTCATAAGCTGCACGCTTTTCCCGAACTGGAGATTCCCCACCACAAGGTCTCCATGCAGTCGATGTTCACTCCCAAGTGGAATACCTACTACGCGATCTATTTTACCCTGACCGGCCTGCACGGGCTGCACGTGGTGGGTGGAGCCATTGTCCTGAGCTACTACCTCTTCTTCAGCAAGGGACTCTACCGCCGCAACCCGGAGTGGCTTGCCAACCGGGTGGAAGTAGGTGGTCTCTTCTGGCACTTCGTTGATCTCGTATGGATCTTCCTCTTCCCGATCCTCTACCTCATGTAATCATTCTCACCGGCCATGGCTGACACACCCGAAGAAATCAAGAAGGCACAGAAGAAGTACCTCCTCATTGGTCTTATCCTCTTTGTCTTTACCGTAGTCACGGTGTCGGTGGCGACCGTGCCGTGGCTTGACTTTGGCGAGCACGGCTTTGACGCGCGGGACGCCACCATCGGCCTGGTCATTGCCACCATCAAGGCCGGCCTGGTGGGCGCAATCTTCATGCACCTCAGTCACGAGAAGAAGACGATCTACGTTCTGATTGTAATTGGTATCCTGATGGGGATTTTCCTCATGGGCCTGACTGGCTGGGTCTTTGGAGACCCCACCGAGTACGGGAACAGTGTGGAAGGGGACGGCTTCTATAACCCGGAGGTAATGGCAGAACAGCATTAGGGATACGATATGTCACTGCGCGGCTTCCATATAGTATTCATCATCGTTACGACGCTCCTCAGTCTCTTTCTGGTGGGGTGGGCATTCTTTCTTGCTCCTGTCAGCGCCGGGTTGATGAGGACCCTGCTCATGGTGGCCGGGATCGTCGGTTCGATCGGGTTTCCCATCTACGGGGTCTATTTTTATCGCAAAGCCAGGAAGTTGATTCTCTAGCCAAGCAACCGCGAACAGACCATGCTCCTCGACACACTCCATCTTGCCTGCAGCACCTGCGCGAAGTCCTTCCAGGAGGGAGGCGGTCATGCGGCTGGCTGGTCGATTATTTTCCTGCTGGCCACCATTGTACCCGTTCTCGGAGCGACCGGCATCTGCATGGTGCGCATCGTGCGTCGCGAGCGGGAGTCCCTCGATCCGAAATATGTTGAATAGGACCAACCTGGTTCGTCCCCTCTCTTACTCTTTTCTCTGACTAGTTATGCATTTCCTCGCTGACACTCTTGTCGAACACCTGGGTATTCCGGAGAACTACGC
>DMYM01000484.1 GCA_003483645.1 Verrucomicrobiales bacterium | reverse complement strand
GAAAAGGGATAGCATGAATCCGTCCTGTCCGCGTGCGGATCCATGGCAGGATCCCGTGTTGCAGCCTGCAGAGGTCAGGATTGGCATGACGTCGAGCTGGAAGCTGACGGGTCGGGGCAGGGCGGCGTCTTTCACCGTCACGGGGATCTCCGCCTTCTGGCCGCGGAACTCGATAGTGAGGATGGTCTCGCCGTCGGTCCCGGGCTTGAGCAGGCTTCCTTCCAGGCTGGCCAGTTCAGGATTGGCGAGACTGAATTTGGCCCACTCAGTGACGTTACGGGCGGTGGCGTCCTTGTAGTTGCCGATTACCACCACGCGGTGGAAGTCGGCTGCCGTCTCAAGGGTAACGCTCTTTGGATAGACCTCCAGTTTGGCCAAGTCGGGATCGGGCACGTTGGGGTCCTCGGTTACACCGGGGCGCGGTCTGGCTGCGAGAGTCACGCCCCCGGGCCAGGGGGCTCCGGCCTCGATCCAGGACTTCAGGATCGCGATCTGATCCACGGTGAGTGGCTCACGGTCGGACTTCTCACTGAGGGGAGGCATGAGGTCGTCGTCGTCAGGTGCGAGCATGACACGCTGAAGCAACTCGGATTCGTCCGGTTTGCCAGCGACCAGAACCTCTCCCGATTCCCCGCCTTTCAGCGTCAGCTCATGGGTATTGAGGCGCAGCTTGCCCTTGTTTTTCTTGGGGTTGTGGCATTCGAGGCAGTTCTGTTCCAGGATGGCACGAACCTTTTCGAAAGCCTCAGCCGAGGGAGTTGCTCCCTCTGCTGCCAGGGCCATGGAGCAGAGGCAGGAGAGGCCCGTGGCAAAGGTTGTTGGGATGAGGAGTTTCATCTGTTCCTATCAATTTGCGTTTTTGCTCTGGAGGCGGAGTTGCTCGAGCCGCGAAAGTCGCTTCTTGACCGGCTTGGTTTCCGCAGGTTTGGGAGGTTCCTTCTTGGCAACGACCGGTTTCTTCGGCGCCGGCGGAGGGGGATCGATGCGCAGGACCCCGCCACCCATGACCGTGCCACGGATGGGATGCCCGTTCTCCGTGATCACCACGCTACAGAAGAGGTTGGAGGTCTTGCCTTTCTTGGCTTCCTTGCTCACGGCAAGGGGAAAGGTGATTTCCTTGGATTCCTTGGTGATGGTGAGTTCCTCGGAGGTCACCCCGTGAGGGAGTCCATTAACGTTGATCTTGGCCTCGCCCTCGAATTCCGTGTGCACGGCGATGGTGCACACAAGATCGGTGTTCTGTCCTATTTCGGTGGCCACCAGTTCGATCTTGCCACCGACATAGGGATCCGCGATTTCGATGGGTTGAAGTTTGGAGGAGATGAGGAGCGGTCCCTTGCTGCAGGTGGCTTCACCGGAAACGAATATGCGCCACTTGGCCACGGCAGCTCCTCCATTTGCGTTGATCTCCATCACTACCTCGTTCTTTTCCTTGGGAATGGTTACGCTGGAAGGAGCACTGACGCCGGGAGGGCGCCAGGGCAGGGTGAGCTTAATGGCCTCCTTGAAGTCCGGATGGCGCTTGGCCGTGATCTTCAGGTTCATGGTGCCGTTCTTGACGAGAGGGACGGGGGGGATTTCGAGATTGAGTTCGAAGGGCGCTTCCTCGATAACCGCGATGGTGATACGTTCATCGTGGTAGCTGTGGAAGGTGCCGGCGTTGTTGACCTCGATGTGGTGAATGCTCTCGGTGAAGGGGCCGGTGAGTTCGCTCTTGGGATCCTTCACGTGAAGATTGTAGAGAGCCCCCGCGATTTCGGCCTCGGGAGTGGCCTCGAAGATCACGGGCATGGTGTTGATGCTCCGTGAGGCGGTGTCGCGATCGAGGGAGACGCCCGAGGGGAGGTTGGCGGCCCCCAGGTCGAGGTCGCACCCGATATTGCTGCGGCTCAGGGTGACGACGCGTCCCACCCGGTTGCCACGCGGCACGCAAATCATTTTCCATTTCTGACTGTCGTTGCGGGTGGCGTAGGGGAGGGTGGCGGAGAGGGAAGGGTTGCGCACTGCGATCTCGATCCGGTAGGTATAATCCGGTCCGCTGCTGTAAAGCTGGTCGCGGATATTGATGTTGTAGATACCGTCCTCGGGGATCTCAAAGTCGAGGCGGCTGTCGGGGTCTCCGTTCCCTGCATCGTCGTTGTTGCCGATCTGCTTGGAGTCTCCCTCCTTGCGCACAATGATGTAGGGATCGAGCGGAGAGCGGAGTTGCCGGGCAAAGACCCGGGCGCGCAGTTTCTGCCCCTTCTTGGCCGCAAAGCGGAACCAGTCCTTGTCTTGCTTCTTGGAAATAATCCCGTGGAAGGCGACAGGGATCGGGGGAGCTTCGGGCGGAGTGGCCTCCTTGCTGCCTTCGTTTGGCTCCACTTCGTTATGATAGGGGAGCGGACTGATCCGGACCGGAAGGCCCGAGGGTGCGAACCACTCGCCATTCTTGATGAAAGCACGAAAACTTTGTGGTTCCTTGGGAATTTCGAGCTTGGTCACAAGGTTGCCGGTGGGGTCGCCCACGAAGGTGAACTCCAGCGAATCGCCCGGCCGCACCCCGGGAGGGTAGACTGCGGTGGGGCGGGGGAACTCGCCCACGTGGAGGCGATACTGGCAGGCACCCGTTCCCTGATAGGACGACTCGCGGACGAGCACCGTGTAGGGCCCATCTTCCGGCACCACGATCGAAGCCGCACAGTCGCGGAAGAGAAGGGCGGTATCATCGCTGGCCACCAGTTCGAAGCGGTCCTTGTTGAGGATGGCGACATAGGGATCAAAGAGAGTTCTTCCAAGCCGCATGCCTTCCACTTCAACCGAGAGGCGCTGCCCCTTTCTGCACTGGAGAAGGTAGTAGTCGGCATCCTCGCGGTCGGCCACGCCCTGGACGGTCTGGTTGATCTCGATCTCCTGGGGTTCGTTGAAGTTGCTGTTGAGGTCGCGGCTCCCATCCTCACTGCGCTTTTCCATCACGGTGGGATACTGGCCCACCCAGAAACTTCTCTGGTAGGTCACCCCACCCTTGCAGCGCAGGCGCATGAGGTGTTCACCAAGGGGAGCGTCGGGAGCAATCGTGATGGTGGCCTTGACCACCTTGTTCTGGTCGCCCTCCTTCTCAAGGTTGGAGACCGTGATCCCAGACTGATAGAGGAGAATTTCCTGTGGTTCGTAGAGTCGGTCGCCGCTGAGGCGAATGGTCATCTCGGTTCCTCTTTGTCCTCCCCGCGGCTGGATGATGCCGATAGTTGGTGTAAAGGCGAGTGAAGGGAGAGTCGGCAGGACGGAAACCAGAACCCCCATGAGGGTTCGGACAGTGAAGTTATTCATCTGTGTGCTGTGGTGTTGTTCCGGCTCCCCGGAACCAGGGATTGTTTGGCGGCGAAAGTTCTCTAAGCGCGTTGGCTCTTGGGTATGGAATTCAGTGTCTGTCTTCCGTGGTCTGGTTCCTCCGGTCAGAAGCGGCGCCTCATTACGCTTTCTTTTCGAGAATCTCATCCAGCACGCGTCCACCGTTGACGATCTCGATCGGTCTGTCTCCAGGTGCCATCAGTTCCTTGTCCCCAGTGATGCCGAGCTGGTTGTAGATGGTCTGGGCAAGATCCTCGACACCCACGCGGTCTTCTTCGGGTTCGCCACCGAGGGCGTCCGACGATCCGTAAATCATTCCCCTCTTCACGCCGCCGCCCGCCAGCATGATGGAAAAGACGCGAGGCCAGTGGTCGCGGCCGGCGTTGTTGTTGATCTTGGGGGTGCGACCGAATTCGGAAGAGAGAAGAACCATGGTGGAATCCAGGAGGCCACGTTCATCGAGATCGCTGATGAGGGCCGCAAGGGCCTGGTCGATGGGGGGAAGGTTGCTTTCGATGGCGCCCTTGATGTTGTCGTGGTGGTCCCATCCGCCGGCAGTCATGGAGACGAAACGCACCCCGGCCTCCACCAGGCGGCGGGCGAGGAGCATGCGCTGTCCGGGCGCGTTGACCCCGTAGCGTTCCTTCATCTTCTGGTCCTCGGCATTCAGGTTGAAGGCTTCACGGGCCTTCTGGGAGGAGATCATGGCGTAGGCGTGCTGGTAGAACGCGTCCATCGATGCGAGGGCATCGGATTTCTCCAGGGACTTGAAATGGTAGTCAACGGTTTCAAGGAGAGAGCGTCGGCGGTTGAAGCGCTTGTCGTCGACACCGGAGGGCAGGTTCAGGTCGCGGACCTTGAAGTCCTTGCGACTGGGATCGTTTCCAAGCGCAAACGGTCCGTAGGCGGAGGAGAGGTAGCCGGAGTTGGCAAAGCTATTAGGAACGCTGGGGATGCAGACGTAGGGAGGAAGGTTGTTGTGGGATCCAAGTTCATGGGAGACTACCGAACCGATGGAAGGATACTTGAGGGCGGGGGAGGGCCGGTAACCGGTGAACATGTTGTGGGTGCCCCGCTCGTGGGCGGCTTCACCATGAGCCATGGAGCGGATGACAGTGATCTTGTCCGCAATCTTGGCGAGGTGATCGAAGTGCTGGCTGAACCGTTCACCCTTGATCGCGGTGTTAACCGTTCCGAGCGGTCCGCGGTATTCGGTCGGGGCGAGGTATTTTGGATCGAAGGTCTCCTGGTGGGCGGCGCCCCCGGGCAGAAAGATATGGATCACGGATTTCGCCACGCCCTCCCTCGTCTCGTAGAATTTCTGGGCACCCTGGGCCTCCATCTTAAGCAGTTGGGGCAGGGTAAGGCCGAGGCTGCCGAGCATTCCTACGGAGAGAAATCCGCGGCGTGAATAGTCCTGAGCGAGCGGGTTGCCGGGACACTGTATATTTTTCATGGTGATCCTACGGTAGAGATGTTAGTCTTCTTTAACGATTAATCTCAGAAAGTCAGGCACTTTCGCGCGGACTACGACTTCGCCAAGGGCCTTTCTTTATGACAGATCCTCCAGCCAGGCCGCTCCGCAGAGCAGCATTATTCTTGTATGAGCCTCCCTGATATTCCCGGCTACCGGATTGACACGTTAATCGGGAAGGGAGCGTGTGGTACTGTTTATACTGCTCGGCATGATTCTGGAAGCCTCGTTGCGGTAAAAATTCTGGACCCGAATTCCATCAATCCGGAACTGTTGGTCAACCGGGTCAACCGCCTCTATCGGGCCAGTCCACCCAAGACGACGGTCCCGCTGATTGCCCATTCCCTCGAAAAAGAGCCCTATCTGCTCATTGGCGGCTTGATGGCCGATCGCGTTATCCAGGGGAGCGGGGAGCGTTTTGTTCCCCGGACGTTGCAGCTGCGGCTGGGGGACTACCTGGGCAAGCGCGGATCATGGATGCTGATCCGGCGGTTGGCACAGGTGCTGGCGGAGTTCCACCGCCGCCGGGTGGCTCACGGTAACCTCAAGCCTGGGAATATCTTTCTTGATTCTGACAACGAGATCCTCCTGTCGGATTACGCCCAGGGGCTCATGCCGGGTTTGGAGGAACTCTCCTATACGGACGCCCTGCTCTACTCCCCGCCGGAGCAGCTCATGAATCCTGACGGCTACCTGGAAGGAGCCGGCTACGGTTGGGATGTCTATGCCTTCGGGACGCTGGCCTTCCGCCTCCTCAACGGGGTCTTTCCGCGCTGCCATGAAACCTTCGAGAAGGTTTCTCCTGCGATGGGCGAGCAGCGCCGTCGCGGTGTGGAGGCTGATTGCGAGCGGATCGCAATTAAGCTGGAGAAGACCCAGCTTGCCGAGTGGAAGGGTGTAGCGCCCACGCGGGAGGAGGAAGAAGGCCGGCTGATTATCGAGCGCTGCCTGCAACTCGATGCCTGGAAGCGGTATGGGGACATGCGCGA
>DMYM01000153.1 GCA_003483645.1 Verrucomicrobiales bacterium | reverse complement strand
GGGATAGGCAGGCGGTTTGATGGTACGGAAGTGGTACTGACCCCTGGAGCCGGTGAGAAAGCGTCCATAGCTCTGGAAGTTCCTGTCCCGCTTGTCCTGTCCGTTGGCCTTGGAATGGAGGTAGATCCCCTGGTTGTCTACCTGCCAGATCTCAACGACGGCATTGCGGAGCGGCTGGCCCCTGGTGTCCATCACCACGCCGCCAAGGTAGCTCACGGCACCTACCGCGGGAGTAATCTTGTCGTTGACGACGAGGAGATCATTGTCGGTATCGAGGGGAAGGTTGTCGGGATAGAAAGGCCCCTCCACGTCCCGGGGCGTGCGGGTGAGAGCCTCCGCCAGGGCGCCGGGCACGGTGAAGAGGGCGGCTGATCCTGCGAGGGCGCTGCGGAGAAAGTTGCGGCGGTGGCAGGTTGGGCAACTTACGACGGAATTGATGGGTCTCATGGGCTTGGAGTGTTACATGAAAGAACACTGGGAAAAAGGACAGGTTGCGGGGCTGATGCTTGAAGTTCAGAGGAGGTCGGCGAGGGCTCTCCGGAAGGGGGAGGGCATGGGCAGGTCCTGGAGGGTCGTGGAGCAGTGGAATTCCTCGGTGGTGCCTCGGGAGGCGGGAGGAAGCTGGGAGAGGGGACAGCGGTAGATGCGCATGGTCACCTTGTGGTGGGTGATGTCGTACCTCCTCGTGGCAAGGAGAGGGAAATCCGCCAGCTGGTCGTGACTCCGTTCGGGCAGCTTCCACAGGCCCTTGCGGCGGGAGCCCTCTTCCCGGGCGAGGAGGACGGGACCGCTGCGCTTGCGCACGAAGAGAACATGTTCGTCAACCTCCTCGGTGCGGCGCCGGGGCTTTTTGAAGGGAAGGGTGGAGGGGTCCCGGGTGGTGCAGAAATCGTGGACCGGACACTGCGGGCAATGAGGAGACCGCGGGGAGCAGTGTGACTGTCCGAGTTCCATGAAAGCGGAGTTGAAGGCACGCGCGTTGCAGGGGGGGAGCAGGGCTTCTGCCCAGGACCAGAGTTGGGAGCGGCTGCCGGGAGTATCGATGGGTTCACTGTAACTGAAGAGGCGGCTCAGGACGCGGGTGATATTGGCTTCCACAATCGGCGCGGGATGATCAAAGGCGAAGCTGGCCACTGCGCCGGCGGTGTAGCGACCGATGCCGGGGAGAGATTCCAGAACCCGGGGGTCGGCTGGAAATACTCCACCATGGTTTTCGAGGATCGTGCGGGCGGTCTTTTGCAGATTACGCACACGGTTGTAGTAGCCGAGGCCTTCCCAGCTGCGGAGCAGTTCGCTCTCGGAGGCCCTGGCGAGGGCGCTCAGGTCAGGGAATTCCTCGAGAAAGCGCTCGAAGCGGCGATTCTGGATCACCGCGCCGATGGTGGTCTGCTGAAGCATGACCTCGGAGATCAGGATGGCGTAGGGGTCGGTGGTTTGCCGCCAGGGATAGTCTGCGCCGCATTGGTCGAACCAGCGGAGGAGTGCGCTGCGGAAGGCCCGGACGTTACGCAGGGCGTGTCGGGTGGCGACAGGTTTGGGCACGGGGAGAACATCGGGCATTGCAGAAGAGAGGTCGAACCTGGAAAATGTCTCTTGGTGGCATTAACGACCTACACGCAGGAGATCGGGGAGGAGGATGTGGAAAAGTTGCGGGGAATCCTGGACCGTGATGGCTTTGAATTCCTGGAGAAGCCCTATGCCCATTACGGGGCCCGCAAGGGGAAGCTCAATATCACGGTCTATGAGAAGGGCCCCAAGGTGCTGGTGCAGGGGAAGGAGACCGAGAATTTCGTGAAGTTCACTCTGGAGCCCGAGATTCTGGGGGAAGCGCGGCTTGGTTACGAGGAGGTCCATAATCCGGAGATGTTCCAGCCCCATTTCGGAATCGATGAGAGTGGCAAGGGGGACTACTTTGGCCCCCTCGTGATCGCCGGGGTCTACACCGACGGAGAGAGCACCCGGTCTCTCATCGAGGCGGGTGTAATGGACTCCAAGCGGGTAAGCTCAAGTGATCGGATCCGGACCCTGGCGGGAGAGATCCGCAAGACGCGTGGCGTGGTGGAGTCCGTGGTCCTGATCGGCCCGGAACGCTACAATGACCTCTACGAGCGATTTACTAACCTGAATGAGTTATTGGCTTGGGGTCACGCCAAAGCCATTGAAGAGTTATCGGAAAGAGTGCCAGATTGTCCACGTGCCTTGAGTGATCAATTTGCGGACTCGCGCGTCCTGCAGCGTGCGCTGGAGCGCAAGGGAGTGGGTCTTGAACTGCAACAGCGGACGAAGGGCGAGAGCGACGTGGCGGTCGCTGCTGCTTCCATTCTGGCTCGAGAGGCCTTTGTGAAGTGGATGGTGCGAGCGGCTGAGCAGTGGGAAATCCCCCTGGCGCTGGGGGCGGGTCCGCCTGTTCTGGAGGCAGGCCGGATTTTCCTTGAGAGGCACGGAGTGCAGGAATTGTGCAAAGTCGCCAAAATGCACTTCAAGACAACAAATCAGTTGACGGGTGACAGGATGAAATGACTCCCTAAGCGGTCACTCATTTTGGCGTTACAATTGGCGCGGAATGTGTTGTCCATAGAAGCCGTAAGCTATTCCATGTCGACGATTACGAAACGAGATTTAGTGGTCCGGATCAGCAATGAAACGGGATTGACCCAGCAGCAGGTTTTCGACGTCGTCCAGAAGACTCTGGACGCCGTCACATTGGAGCTGGCTCAGGGGAATACGGTGGTGATGCGGAATTTCGGGACCTATGAAGTCCGTCAGACCAAGGCAAAGGTGGGCCGCAACCCGAAGAACCCGGGTAAGGATGTCCCCATCCCGCCCCGCGCCGTGGTGAAGTTCAAGCCTGGTAAGGAGATGAAGGAGAAGGTGGCCCGGATTCTCCCGGTCATCCAGCAGCAGGGACAGGTGGACCTGGCTGATTGATCGGCCTTTTCGCCCGGATTGCTCCGTGGAAAGCGCCCCAGAGAGCCCGCTGGATGATGGGTTCGCAGGGATCGTGCTGGATGGGCCGGACATTCTTGTCAGGTTTGATTCTCTTGGGTGGGCCACATACAGGATTACAGGGTCGAGCGTAGCATCGACTTCAGACAAGGGATCCCGGTGAGGGTGGAATAGCCGGCAGGGGCACCCTGATCCCCCTCACCGATCCGGGAGCGGGGAGCATTGTCAGGCTGCGCGTGTTCTGTCAGGATGAGGACATGGGGAAATACTGGTTTCTTGTATCGGTGCTGGGGCCCGTTCTGCTGACCTCCTGCGGGGGAGGTGCCTACAGGGGCTACATGACGCGTTCCTATACGATCAGGGGGGTGCGTTATCATCCCATGAGTGTGGAGCAGGCGCTGCGTTACGAGGAGACGGGAATAGCCTCGTGGTACGATGAGAGCAGCTTCCTGGGCTTCAAGAGGGGAAGAACCTCCCTCGGTGAGAAGGTGGGGCGCTTTGCCGTGAGTGGTGCCCACAAGACGCTGCCGTTGCCGTGCCGGGTGAAAGTGACCAACCTCGCCAATGGCAAATCGGTCACGATGCGACTTAACGATCGCGGGCCATTCATTGCGGGACGGATCATCGACGTCACTCCGCGTGCCGCGAGCAAGCTCGGCTTCAAGGGCAGCGGCCTGGCCCGGGTGCGGGTTGAGTGCCTCAGCGTAGGGGACGGCAGGTACAAGCGAAAGCAGAGGAAGGGAATACCCCTGGTGCCGTTTCTTTAGCCGGAGGACGGCCGGGGCATCCGGCCTTTCAATCCAGCCGGGTAAGTGGCCACAAATCACTGGTCGTGGAAGGAGAAAGCTGTTAGGAGCTTCGCCCCTCCCACGAATCATGGCCCAGGAAGAGCTCAAGGAAGTGCGTGTCTTTGCCCCCGCCTCGGTGGCGAACGTGGCCTGTGGCTATGACGTGCTGGGATTCGCCATTGAAGCTCCCGGCGACGAGATCGTGGCCCGGCATTCTCCGGAGCCGGGGTTGCGCATTGTTGAGATCACCGGAGACAACGGGAAACTGCCCACGGAGGTTTCCGAGAATACCGCTGGTGTGGCGGCGCAGGATCTCCTCCGTCACCTCGGGATGCTCGACCGCGGTGTCGAACTGGAGATCCACAAGAAGATGCCCTTCGGCAGTGGTCTGGGTTCGAGCGCGGCCAGCGCGGTGGCCGGAGCCTACGCGGTGAACAAGCTGATCGGTGAACCCCTGATCAAGAAACAGCTCCTGCCCTTTGCCATGGCGGGCGAGTCGAGTGCGGACGGGGCCTGGCATGCTGACAATGTCGGTCCGTGTCTGTTGGGTGGAATCGTCTTCATCCGGTCCAATCAGGAACTCGACATCGCACAGTTGCCCGTGCCGGAGAATCTCTGGGCCGCGGTCGTGCATCCCGACATCGAGATCCTGACCAAGGTTGCCCGTGAGATCCTGCCCCGGGAAGTGCCCCTCGACAATGTGACCCAGCAGGTGGGCAATCTGGGGGGATTGTTGTGTGGATTGATCCAGGAAGACTACGAACTGATCAGCCGTTCCATCCATGATGTCATTGCGGAGCCGCGTCGGCAGAAACTCATTCCCGAATTTTACCGGGCCAAACGCGATGCCATGGCCGCGGGCGCTCTGGGATTCAGTATCTCGGGGGCGGGACCGAGCGTTTTTGCCCTTTGCGAAGGAGAGGAAACCGCCCGGCGCGTGGGCGCGGAGGTCTCGCGGGTGTTCAGTGAGGTGCCCATTGAGAATCAGGTTTACGTGTCGATGGTCAACCCGCACGGGGTGCATGTGGTTGCTTAGGGGGGAGCAGGGGGAGAGTGAGTGGAAGCACGAATTCGGGACTGACAACCGGCACCTGACAAGCGAGAACTTCCCTCGTGGCTCAGCGATTCTACAGCACCAGTTCGACGGATGAATCCGTCGAACTCCGGGAGGCGGTGCTGCGCTCGTTGCCTGCCGACAACGGGCTCTACATGCCGGGAAGCGTGCCGGTGATGGACGAAGCGTTCTGGGCTCACTGGCGCGGGTGGTCCTTTGCGGAACTGGGCTACCGGATCGTCTCGTCTCTCTTTGCGGGAGCGGTGCCGGAGGAGCCCCTGCGGGAGATGGTGGCGGACGCGGTCAATTTTGATGCGCCGCTGGTGACCATCGCGGA
This sequence comes from Verrucomicrobiales bacterium, assembly GCA_003483645.1. Lineage (GTDB taxonomy): Bacteria > Verrucomicrobiota > Verrucomicrobiia > Verrucomicrobiales > Akkermansiaceae > Roseibacillus_B. The sequence goes on along the minus strand of DMYM01000153.1, from coordinate 2,096 downwards.
GAAGATGCACATTCTCGAGCTCTTTCATGGGCCCTCCCTCGCCTTCAAGGACTTCGGAGCACGGTTCATGGCGCGCCTGATGGGCTGGCTCACGCGCGATGATGAACGGGATCTCATCGTGCTGGTAGCCACCTCGGGGGATACCGGTGGAGCGGTGGCGAGCGCCTTTCATGGCGTGTCCGGAACGAAGGTGGTGGTGCTCTATCCCAGTGGCAAGGTGAGCGATCTGCAGGAGAAGCAGCTCACCACCCTGGGGGACAACATCACCGCGCTCGAAGTGGCAGGAACATTCGATGACTGCCAGCGCCTGGTGAAGGCGGCCTTTCTCCATCGCGAATTGGCGGAGGAGCGGAACCTGACTTCGGCCAACTCGATCAACATCGCACGGCTCATCCCACAGGTCTTCTACTATTTTCATGCCGCCCGGCAGCTTCCGGCGGGCACGGAGCCCGTCTTCGTGGTGCCCAGCGGGAACTTCGGCAACCTTACCGCGGGGCTCCTGGCCAACCTGATGGGGTTGCCGGTGAGGCAGTTCATTGCGGCCACGAACGTGAACGATGTGGTTCCCGCCTACCTGGAGAGCGGGAGCTATGAGCCACGGTCCAGCCAAGCTACCATCTCAAACGCCATGGATGTGGGTGCGCCAAGCAACTTTGTCCGCCTCCTGGAGCTTTGTCATCATGAGCACGGCCTGATGGCGGACCGGATCGTGGGCTGCCGTTTCGACGACGAGCAGACGCGGGCAGCCATTCGGGAAGTCAAGGCTGGCACCGGCTATGTGATCGAACCGCACGGCGCGGTTGGCTACCTTGCCGCGGAAGCGTGGCGGACGGATCACCCCGGGGATGAGATGATCGTGCTGGAGACGGCTCATCCCTCCAAGTTCCTGGATGTGATGGAGGAAGAACTGGGCGAAGGAGCAGTTGAAATTCCGGAGCGCCTGGCCTGCCTGGCCGATCGTGAAAAGGTGGCGGTTGAGATGCCCCCGGACGAGGAGGCCTTTCTCCTCTGGTTGGGTGAGGCGAAGGTCTGAGCCGCCCGGCCGGGGGTCCGTTCCCACGGCGTGAACGCGGAACCTTCCACCCGGCTGCCTAGTTCCCGAATGGAGGCAGGATCAGTTCGTCTCCAGGCTTGATGACGGGGGTGCCCCCATCAGGGAAGGTGCCTCTTACGGGGTTGGCAGAGGCCTTGGTCTTTTCGGGCTCAAAGATGTGAGCGATCTTGAGCTGTCCGTAAATTCCCGCTTGCCGGCGGATGGCGAGGATGGTGCCCGGCTGGATCTCCCGGTGGAGCTCGATGATGGCGAAGCCGCCCGCCTGCTGGTCCGGTTGCTTGTCGACCCACTCGATCACCTTGGCCTGAAGCCAGGCCTGCCGGACAGTTGAGGCGCGGGCCTTCTGCTTCTTGGCCGCCTCGATCATGGGCTTCGAGATCAGGCCCTGTTTGGCCTCTTCCTTGAGGAGTTCGTTTTCGCGTTCGGCCTTGGCCAGCTCGGCCTCGAGCTGGGGGCGGGTTACTACCCCTTCCCCGGAAGCCGGGTCCTCGCCCACCGTGGAGGGGAGGATGGTCGCTGGGGGCGGGACTGCCACCACCTCGCCGGGATTCAAGGGGGGAGGGGAAACTGGGGAAGGAGTCGGGGTGATCGGCTCGGACGCAGTGGGACCGGGATCAAGCGGGGGGGTCGGAGCGGGAGGGTTGAGCTGGCTCTGCTGGTCATTCAGGGCGGCCAGTTGGGCCCGCAGCTCCTTGAGCTCAGCTGCTTCGCTTACATCGTTCATCTTCATGACGGACAGGACGACCGCCACCACGAGGAGCAGGCCGGTGGCCCCGAGGAGCGCCGTGATCATGTTCATGGCGGAAGCTTGCTCCATCCCCGTGGAAAAGTCAAAAACCCAGCCGTAATCCCTGTAATCAAGGGGAACGCAGGGCTTGCGGCGGTGGGGGTGCACCGCTACAGGAAGGTCGATGAGCGCTCAGGAAAAGAGCTACAAGGACACGTTGTCACTGCCGCAGACGAGTTTTCCGATGCGGGGCGATCTCGTGAAGAACGAGCCCAGGCGTCTCGCACAGTGGGAGGAAGACGGGCTCTACAGGAA
>DMYM01000112.1 GCA_003483645.1 Verrucomicrobiales bacterium | reverse complement strand
TTGAGTAGGCGAAAAACTCCGGCAATTCGAGCCGGCGCTCGGTATTATTGACATCCCTCTCCAGTTCGGCCCGCTTGGCGTCCTGCGCCTCCGTTAGCTCCTTGTCCAATTCCTCCCTCTTCTTCCCCAGTTCCGCCAGGACCTCCGTATTCTTGTTCTCGAAGAACTCCTCGACCTCCTCGGTATTGTCGTAGCTCGCATACTGATCGGACTCGCCGCAACCGAGGGCGAGGAGGAAGAACAGGGAGCAAGGGAACTGCCAGAGTTTCATGATCAACGATATGTCGTAAATTTCTTCGGGTCGAATGCTTCCCGCACCGCCTCCCCAACAAAGGTGACCAACAGCAGCACGGCCACCATCCCGGAAAAGACCGATGCCACGATCCAGGGCGAATCAAGATTCGACACTCCGTCGGCCAGCAGGCGACCCCAACTCGGATAGGTGTCGGGCAGGCCGAACCCGATGAAGTCCAAGGCGGTCAGGGCGGTGATGATCGCAGCCACACTGAAGGGCAGGAGCGTCACCAACGTGGAAATCGCATTAGGGAGCACATGCCGGAAGATCACCCGGAGCGGACCGGCTCCCAGCACCCGCGCCGCCGCGACATAGTCCCGCGCCTTCTCCTTGTAGGTCGCGGTCCGCATGTAATAGGTGATGTGGATCCACGAAAAGATGCACAGCACCAGCAGGATGGTCACCAGCGTGATGTCGTCCCGTCCTATCCGGTCCGCAATAATGATCACCACGTAGAGGAACGGCACGTTGGCGAGGATTTCGATCAGGCGCTGCACCACGATGTCAAAGGTTCCCCCGAGGTATCCCATCAGGCATCCCAGGGTGATGCCAACCGCATAGGTCACCGCCAGGTAGATGATGGCGGCCTGGAAGACCAGTTGCAGCCCTCCGTAAATCTGCGCCAGCACATCCCAGCCCCGTGAGTCGGTCCCGAGGTAATGCCGGGTCTTGAAACTCGGAGGGAGGGGCGGATACCGGACCGCCAGAAGACCGGTGGTTTCCTCGCCCTCCACCGCCCGGACCAACTCCTCCCCCATCACGGGTTCAGGACTGCGCACTCCATCCTTCCACTCATAAAAGCCGATGAAATCACCCTTATCGCGACCGTAGTATTCCTCCCGCCCCTGTGGCCTTCCCTTGCGGTAGCGCACCATCGACTGCCGCTTGTCCTCGTCATCCGCAAAATACCGGTAGGCCAATCCCGAATAGGCCTCCTTTTCTCCCTCCCGGTAGAACACCCCGTTCCGCTCCTCCAGGGCCTCCTTGACAGGTTCCGCTGAGTCGAAGGTGGCATCGAAGGGAACCAGGGGCAGCAGCACCCAGTTCCCCTTCCCCTCTTCCTCGAAGTGCTCCTTAAGCTTCCGGTAAGCGGCCTCGCTCTTGCCCTCCTGCCCGAAGTCCTCGCCTGTGTAGGTTCTCTGCGCAAAGGCCGGGCTGTAGACCTTCCCGTCATACTTCACCAACAGGGCCTTCTTTCCCACCAGGGCATGGTCCAGCAGGGTCAGGAACAGAAATCCGGCGAGAATCCAGAGGGAAAGATAGCCCCGCGTGATGGACTTGAAGCGCTTCAGTTTACGCAGGGTCTGGGGATTCCAGTGCACTTCCCGGGATTCTGTCCGCAGCGAGAGCAGCCCTCCCCCCAACAGGACAGCGCACAGGACGTATCCGATGACCACGGCCTGGTTCTTCTTCCAACCCGATGCCGAGAGAAGCTCCTTCTCCTTCGACTCAAAGGAGAAGAACCAGTCCAACGTGGGCAGGGCCAGCCCGGCGTGGTGCGCAACCACCGCGCCCACGCTCATCAGGATCAGGAAGATGCCTGTAACACGAAATACCATTTACCTGAATCGAATTCGCGGATCCACAAACGCCACGCAGAGATCGGAGATAATGTTCCCCAGCAACATGAGGGTCGCCGAGATGGTCAGCACCCCCAGCACGACCGGTTCGTCCTTTTCGAGGATCGCATTGTACTGCAGGAGACCAAAGCCATTGATATCGAAGATGGTTTCAATCAGGAAACTTCCTCCCACGATCAGGGTGATATTCTGACCCACCGTGGTGGCAATCGGGATAATGGAGTTCCGGAAGGCGTGACGAAAGACCGCCGAACCATAGGGCACACCCTTGGCGGTGGCTGTTCGCACATAGTCAGCCGCCAGGTTGTCCATCAGGTTGTTCTTCATCATGAAGGTCATGAAGGCGAAGCTTCCCACCAGGTAACAGGCCAGCGGCATGGCGGCGTGATGTAAGAGATCCCCTATTTTTCCGCCGGCCGACAGTTCCTCAAAATTCTCGGAAACAAATCCCGAGAGGGGAAAGAGATCCAGGCGGGCACCGAGGAAGACGAGGAGGAAGGACCCGAGGACATAGCCCGGGATCGCGTAGCCGGAAAAGACCGCGATGGAGGACAGGTTGTCCAGCCAGGTGCGGTGCTTGATGGCCTTCACGATTCCGAGGGGAATGCAGATCCCATAGATCAGGATCATGGAGGTCACCCCGAAGAAGAGTGAGATCGGAATCCGCTGCCGGACCAGGCTGATGATCGAGTCCCCGTACTTGTCAGAACGACCCAGGCTCCCCTGCAGCAACCCCTCACGCTGCGATCGATAGAGCACCGCCCGTTCCTGCAGTCCGTCTGGAACATCGAGTCCCTTGGTATTGCTTTTCCAACGCCGCTCCAGTTCCTCAACAGGCACGAGACGGGCCTTCCAGCCATCCCTGTCAATCCGCTCCCGGAGGAGTTTCTTCTGATCATCGTCCATCTCCCCGGGAACCTCAGGCTGGATCCCACCCTTCCCATCCTTTACCAGCTCCACGTTCATGTTCACGCCTGGCACCTGGAGCGTAACATCGTCCTCATCCTCTGCAAAACTACGGGCCGATCGTTCCACGTCCCGGGGCAGGATTCCCAGCCACTCCAGGTAGGACCGCAGCACTCCCTTATCGCGCCGATGCTTTTCCTCGATCTCAAACAATTGCTCCGGAGTGATGGCCACCCCTTCCGATTCCCGCATCCCGGAAACGCCGGCTCCCTCGCTGGCAGCCGCCCCCATCATCTGCTGCAGGTCCCGCTGGACCGGCCCCCCCGGAGCGAGCCGGATCAGCATGAAGACCAGGAGGGTGATCCCGAGCAGCGTCAGCGGCACAAGAAGGAGACGCCGGAGAAAATATACCTTCATCGAAGAGGCCCGTGGAGGACAGATCGCTGCCCGGTTCTAGCCTCCCGGTAGGACGAATCAAGCCTGCGGAAAATTCATCCCGGGGAACAGGAACATATTCCCCAAAAAAGCGGCCAATTCGGCAAAGAGCTTTGCCAAGGCCACGGTATCTGTCGCAACTTCTTCCCGATGCGCGTCCTCCGCCGCCTGCTTCCCTCTCTCATCCCCGCCCTTCTGCTCAGTTGCGACGACCGGACTGCCGCCGACAGGGCCGTAGAGGACAGGATCCTCATCGTGGGAAACTCCTCGGAGCCCAAGGGACTGGATTGCCACCTCGTCACCGGAGTCCTTGAAAGCAATCTGATCCGGGCTCTCTTCGAGGGACTGTGCACCGAGCACCAGTCCCTCGACGGCCAGGCCCTGCCCGGTGCAGCCGAGTCCTGGGAAGCCAATGAGGATTTCACGGTCTGGACCTTCAAACTTGGCCGCGACCGGAAATGGTCGGACGGGGTTCCGGTCACCGCCGAAGACTTCCTCTTCTCCTACCAGCGCATCCTGACCAAGACCCTGGGTTCGGAGTACAACGAAATGCTCTTCTACATCAGGAATGCGGAAGAGTTTTACAAGGGCGAGATCACGGACTTCAGCGAAGTCGGAATCAGGGCCCCCGATGATTACACCCTTGAAATCAGCCTCCGCGGATCGATTCCCTTCCTTCCCGAGATCACCAAGCACTACACGTGGTATCCCGTGCCCCGCCACGTGGTCATGAAGCATTCCAACGGCAAGATCGACGCCCCGTTCTCGGGGTGGACCAAGCCCGGGAACATCGTGAGCAACGGTCCCTTCGCATTGAAATCCTGGCGGATCAACGATCATATCGCGGTCGAGAAGAACCCCCACTACTGGGACCGGGACAAGGTGCAACTGGACGGCATCCGCTTTCTGCCGGTGGTCAACTCCTACACCGAGTCGCGCATGTTCTTCGACGGGCTCATGCATATTACTTACATCGTGCCCCCGGAGTTCATTCCCTACGCCCGGAAGAACTACCCCGACCAGTTCCGCAGTGAACTCTACCTCGGAACAAAATTCGTGCGCTGTAACGTGACCCGCAAACCCCTGGACGATATCCGGGTGCGCAAGGCCCTTGGTATGGCCATCGACCGCGAATCCCTCATCGAGAACGTCACCAAGGGCGGCCAGGAACCGGCCTACGGAATGGTCCCTCCCTTCGGCAATTACAAGACCGGACGGGCCATCGGTTTCGACCCGGTCCAGGCCGCCAGATTACTGGATGAGGCGGGCTTCCAGAACCGCATTGATTTTCCCCGCATCACCCTCCTCACCGCGGACCGGGATGTCTCCAAGGCCATGGCCGAAGCCTACCAGGGAATGTGGAAGAAACACCTCGGGATTCACATCGAGATCGCCCAGAAGGAGTGGACCTCCTACCTCAACGCCATGACCAATCTGGACTACGATCTCGCTGACTCGGGCTGGATCGGCGACTACCTCGACCCCACCACCTTCCTCGACATGTGGATCAAGGACGGAGGCAACAACCGCACCGGATGGGCCAACGGGGAATTCGAGGAAATCCTCAAGCAAAGCGAACACGAACGGGATCCTGCCAGGCGACTGCTGGTCCTGCAGGAAGCCGAGAAGATCCTCATGGAAGAACTGCCCGCCATTACGATCTACTGGTATACGACCAACTATCTCATCGACCCAAGGGTGAAGGGGTGGAACCCCCTCCTCCTCAACAACCACCCATGGAAGTGGGTCTCCCTGGAACCGAATTAACCGCGCACCGTGATTGGCTTTATCTTCAGGCGAGTCCTCCAGGGCCTTCTGGTCCTCTTCGTGCTCTACACCCTGTCCTTCTTCCTGATCAAGGCGCTGCCGGGCGACGCCTTTACAAGCGAGAGGGCCATGTCCCCGGAAGCCAAGGAGGAGCAGATGAAACGCTTCGGCCTCGATAAGCCCTGGGTCATCCAGTACGGCCTTCGTCTCCAGCGTCTTCTCCTGCAACAGGACCTCGGCATCTCCCCCAAGAAAAACCGCAAGGTCAGCCTGATTCTCCAGCAGTCCTTTCCCGCCTCGGTGGTCCTCGGACTCAATGCCTTCCTGGTGGCCTGTGTCATCGGAATTCCCCTCGGGATCTTCTCCGCGGTACGGAAGAACACCTGGGTTGATTACGCCTCCATGGGCTTCGCCATGATCGGGATCTGCGTGGCAGCCTTCATCATCGGCCCCCTGCTGCAGACCCAGGTCGCAATGCGCCTCCCTGCCTTCAAGGTGGCTGGCTGGGACAACCCGGTTGACTGGATCCTTCCCGCCATCACCCTCGGCTTCGCTCCCGCTGCCTACCTCGCCCGCCTCACCCGCGGGGGCATGCTGGAGGTCCTGGGCCAGGACTTCGTGCGCACCGCCCAGGCCAAGGGAGTTCCCCCCCTCACCATCATTACGCGCCACACCCTGCGTGGTGGTCTG
>DMYM01000178.1 GCA_003483645.1 Verrucomicrobiales bacterium | reverse complement strand
CGGGACCCGGCGAAATCGACCTGCACGGAGTGATCGACCACCAGGTCGACCGGCACGAGGGGTTCGATGGCGTCCGCTTCCGCACCCTGCTTCACCGCAGCGTCGCGCATGGCGGCCACATCGACCAGGAGGGGAACCCCGGTGAAGTCCTGCAGCACGATGCGTGCGACCGTAAAAGGGATTTCGTAGTTGCCGGGTGCCCTGGCATTCCAGTTGGCCAGGTTCCGGACATCCTCCCCGGTGACTTTCTTGCCGTCGACATTGCGCAGGACGGATTCAAGGACAATCCGGATGGAGATCGGAAGGCGCGGGAGATCCGGGAATCCCTGCTCGGCAAGGGCGGGGAGAGAGCAGAATTGTCCCTCGGAGTCGGAACCGGTCGGGAAAGTGCGGAGGGTGTCCATGAGGGTATCAATTGTCGGAAGGTGCCGGGTTGGAAGGTCAGGGAACTGTCAAAAGAGAGCTGCCAACCGCCCGCTACCTGCTTCCTTGTCTTGAGGGTCGGCAGGGTAAGAATTCCGGGGGAATTGTCAAAGAACGAAAGGTGCCGAGGCAGGGGGGGCGGGCACGGTTTATTCGTCACATTTTTTTCCGAGGGCTTACTGTGTTTGGTGGAGAATTGAGCGGGACCGGGAAAACGAGTCCCCCTCCTGTCCGCTTTTGAGTCGTCGTTGCCATTGCAGGAAGAGGTTGTGGCTGCTCTCCTCCCTGCGTGATCAGCGATCTCCTGACCTTTGCGGGTGTGATAGCGCTCGGGCAATTCAGCCCCGGGCCCGACATGCTGCTGATCACTCGCACGGCCCTGGCACAAGGGCGCTCTGCCGGATGGTGGACAACCGCTGGAATTACCACCGGACTGTGTGTGCATGCCACCGTGGCAGTCTTCGGAATGGCCTACCTCATGGCGCAGGGCGGATGGCTTACCGGATCTCTTCGCTGGGTGGCCGCCGGCTATCTCGCCTACCTGGGATTTCGCCTGTTGCCGACCGCCTTTGTTGTGATGCGTCAGGGGAGGCGTTACGGGGAAGGCGGCAGTGAGAAGGGACGATCCGCCTACCTGCGCGGTCTTCTCTGCAATATTCTCAACCCGAAGGTGGCGATCATCTTCGCGGCGGTAGTGACCGAGTTTGTCACCGGGGACCGTCCTGCCTGGTGGTCTCCCGTCCTGTGGATCATCATCGTCGGGCAGGGATTTCTTCTCTGGTTGCTCTACGTCTGGCTGCTCCAGTTTCCGCTCTTCCGCAACGGCTACCAGCGGGCGGGTCCCTGGTTCGACTCCGCCTTTGGAGCCGGACTCCTGACCCTCGCCGTCCTCCTCGCCATCAATCAAGCCCCAGCATGAGCTGAAACCTGCCGGCCAGGGCGGGGCCGGGAAAGAGAAGCTCTTTCTACCGGTAGCTGGGGGTCCGGTGCTTCGTGAAGTAGCCGGTGCCGAGGTAGAAGGAATGCGGATAATCGGGAAGCGGTCCGGCATCGGGAGGCCGGGGGATGTTGCGACCGATGGTTGCGTCCTCCGGCTGGGTGGTGCTGACACTCACCGGGGTGCCCACCCGGACCAGGCTGTAGAACTTGGGTGCCACGTTCTCGTGCATGCGCAGGCAGCCGTAAGTACAGGGGTAGGGTTTCATCCAGCCGGTGTGGAACCCGTAGTTGGCCTTGAATTCGCACCAGTAGGGCATGGGCGTGCCCTTGAATTTCCATCCGGCGGGCTTCTTGGAGAGCCAGGTCTGGACCACCGAGTTGCCGTTGTAGGCGTAGCCATGGCTGTTGGCGCGGTGCTTGTGCTCCTTCTTGAAGATGCGGAAGTTGCCCTGGGGAGTAGGGTGGCTGGAGGTTCCCACCGCAATCGGCATGACCAGGAGCGGGCGATTGCCCTCCATGACGTAGGCCGCCTGGTTCCTGATGGAGATCTTGACCCTGACCCGGGACGGGTTTGAGGCCTTGGAGGCCGGGAGATCGTAGGCGGCGTAGCGTCCGGATCCGCCGCGAACTCCAGAAGATGTCGAGCACGAGACAAGGGCAAGACAGGCGCCTGCCACTGAGAGAAGAAGTAATTTTTTCATGAGGGGTATGAAATTGATCAGCTCGTCCGGTCTGCATTAGGCCCTCGATTGGACAGAATTCAAGCGTCCGGTGTCGGGAAGGGAGCGACCATTGCTGCTGGTCCCTGCCGGCGCAATCTCAATGGCTGTAGCGATGGGAAAAGTGCTCGGGATCGAGGCGCTCCCAGGAATCGACCACCTTCTTCCGGAAGGTCACACTGGCGGACCGGTAAGGGAGATACCCGACCGCAGGGAAGAAACCGAAGCCGTGATAGCGATCGCCATAGCTGCTCAATCCCTGGTAGCTGTGGAACGAATGATGGAAATGGGGTTGCAGGCGGGTGTAGTCCCAGCGCTCAAAGGAGGCATCGTCGCGGAAGCCCTGGATCTTCCGGTTGGGAGGTCCCAGGGCGAGATGGACCGCGGATTGTGACATGCCTTTGGCAATGCGTCCCTGGCTTACCAGCTCCCGGTGACTGTCGGGGAGGGAATCGTAGAGGGAGGTATTCTGGTCAATGCGGGTCTGCGGGGTGCCCAGCGTGCAACTCAGGGTGGCGAGACAACCGGTTGCGGTGGCCAGGAGGGCGAGGATCCGGAGAAAAGTGGTCATGAATCCGTAAGGGCTTCCTTCTGCAGGGAAGTCTACCTCCGATTTTCTCCGATGCATCTGTTTTTCGTCGCCGGAAGCGTCTTGCCAGCTGCGCTGGCCCGGTGACAGATTATCGACCATGGACACAACAGACGACCTCCCCGCTGCAGATCTCGCCGATCGCCTCGCCCGGTGCCCTGCCTGGGAACTGGATGGGAAGGAGATCGGGCGGACCTTTGAATTTGAGTCCTTTCCCGAGGCTATCGATTTCGTCAATGAGGTTGCCGGGATTGCCGAGGACGCCGGGCATCATCCCGACATCGATATCCGCTATCTGCGGGTAAGCCTGCGCCTGACCACGCATTCCAGGGGTGCTCTTACCTGGAAGGACTTCGAACTGGCCCGGCGCATCGACAACTTCGTGGACTGAGGAGCGTCGCTAGCGTGGCAGGAGAATCTCCTCGGTGTCCAGGCCGGTGAGTTTCTTGAGGCCCTTCACGAGGTGCCACATCACGAGCATCAGGATCACCAGGATGGGCACCCCGATGGCGATGAATCCCCAGAAGGTGAGCTTGCCTACCCCGTTGTTGTACTGCCGGCGCGCTTCCAGCTTGTCATTGAAGTTGATGTCGCCAAGGAAGTGCTGGGCGAGGAAGAAGTTGGCAAAGGTGCTGATCAGGAAGGAAGCGGAGAAGAAGATCGTACAGGTGAAGAGGAGCCTGGCATAACCCTCCATCGCATTCCTTTCGCGCACCAGGCGCTCGATTTTCCCGATATCGAAAATCTGGGGGCTGTAGAGGAAGGTGTTGAGGAGCGGAGTCTTCGTCCAGTGTGAACCGACGATGGCGAGTCCGAGAATGAGCGGAATGGATCCTTCCTTGATCCCGAAGAGAGTGGGAGCATTGGAACGGACGCTCCCGTCCTCCTGCCAGAGGTAGAGCGTGAGGCCTCCGGTCAGGAGCACGGAGACCAGTCCTATCACCGAGAAGAAGTTGAGCTTCCGGTGCCGGCAGAAGAACCAGACCCCGTAACAGACCGGCAGGGTCAGTGCGATGATCAGGGCCTTGACCGGGCCGAGGTGCCACGGGCGGGGTTCCTTGGCGTCTACCCCCTCGGCACGAAGCTGTTCCAGGATGCCCGGGTCGTCACTCATCATCGTCAGGGCCACGATGGGCACCAGGACGTTGACGAAGATGTTGGTCAGCGGGTTCTCCTGCGGAGGTCTGGCATCGATTTCAGACATGAGGGAGGGGACGAGTCGGAGAGTCGAAAGTCAAAGGGTCCGACTCGCGGCCTTCAACCCTGGATCTCCCGGTCTCTGGTCAGGATTGGCAGATGCTGTTCCCGGTGGAAAGCAGGTCGTCGCAGGCGCGTTTGAGGCGGTCGCAGAGGCTCTGCTCCGCCTTCTTGAGATAGGAACGGGGGTCGTAGACCTTCTTGTTCCCGACCTCGTCCTCGATCTTGAGCACACCCTCGATGTTCTCGCAGATGTGGGTCACCACCGGACGGGTGAAGGCATACTGGGTGTCGGTATCGATGTTCATCTTGATCACACCGTAATCGAGGGTCTCCCGGAGTTCCTCCAGTGTCGATCCGCTCCCGCCGTGGAAGACGAGATCCATTTCCGCGTCCTCTCCGTGCTTGTCCATCACGACCTTCTGCCCGTCCCGGAGGATGGTGGGCTTGAGTTTCACCGCACCCGGCTTGTAGGCACCGTGCACGTTCCCGAAGGTGGCGGCGAACATGAAGCGGCCGAGCGGGTTCAGCGTCTCGTAAACTGTCATCATGTCTTCGGGGGTGGTGTAGAGCTTCTCGGCGGAAACTCCGGAAGTGTCGTGCCCGTCCTCCTCGCCGCCCACCACGCCGGCCTCCACCTCGAGGATGATGTCGAGGTCCACGCACTCCTTCATGATCTCCACCGAGAGGGTCATGTTCTCGTCCAGGGGCAGTTCAGAGGCGTCGAGCATGTGCGACTGAAAGAGAGGGGCCAGGCCGTTTTCCTTGCGGCGCCGGGATTCCTCCAGGAGGGGCCGCAGGAAGCTGTCCACCTTGCCGGGCTGGCAGTGATCGGTATGGAGGGCGATCAGGACGTTGTATTTCTCGGCCAAGCGGTGGGTGGCCTCGGCCAGTACGATGGATCCGTAGGCCGCGTCATTGACTGCGAGACCGGAGGCAAATTGCCCGCCCCCGGAGGAGACCTGGATGATTCCGTCCGAATTCGACTCCGCGAAGGCCTTGAGGGCCCCGTTGGCAGTCGTCAGGGAGGTGATGTTGACTGCGGGATAGGCGTATCCACCCTTCTGGGCGGCATCCAGCATTTGGCGGTATTGCTCGGGAGTCGCAATAGGCATGACGCATGCGCCTTAACGGCCCCGGTGTCTTCATGCAAGACCGGAACGCTTCTATTCGCCCTCATATTTTAGGCTTGAGCGTAGGAAGTCCCCGGCGTATCCCCTGCGCCCCGTACTTTAAAGGGTAGGTACCGAAGTGGTCAAACGGGGCAGACTGTAAATCTGCTGGCTATACCTTCAGAGGTTCGAATCCTCTCCTGCCCACTTTTATACTGACATCAAGTAGCTACAGGTTTTC
>DMYM01000459.1 GCA_003483645.1 Verrucomicrobiales bacterium | reverse complement strand
TATCTGTGTCTGGCGCAACCCTGAGGCGCCGTCTCCGTCAGGAAGGAACAACGTATCAGACCATTAAAGACAACGTACGACTGATGGAAGCCAAGCGTTTACTGGCTTGCTCAGAGTTAAGCATTGCAGATATCGCTGTTGCGTCAGGATTCTCGGAGACAAGTGCCTTCACACGAGCATTCTCCCGCTGGACCGGAGATTCACCTGCAAATTTCCGACGCAGAAACAGCAGCCGTTGAGGCCAAAGCACTGAGTGACAATGACAGCAGCGAAACTAAACTTTAAACTCAGACAATTTACGAGAGACACATTGTGGCGGTAAGGATACTTCTGCTTCTTTTCTTCATTCTGACTCCATGTGCCGCCCACGCCATTACGCTGACGGACGATCTGGAAGGACGTCTGCTGGGTACTTCTCTTCAGGAGTGGTCTGAATCAGAGCAGATTAGCCCGGACGATATACATTCACACTCATTGCCTTGGACTCAGGTCAGAGCGATGGTGCCCAACCCCGGTGTTTCAAGCCCACCTCACTGGTATCGCCTGCCGCTCAAAGTGAGCAAGACCGGAGAGCGCTGGTTCGCCGACGTGGATTACCCGAGAATAGAACGTATTGATATGCGGCTGTTCCGCGGTAAAACCCTTATCGCCTCCTCCGAAGACGGCAACCCGGTTCACTCAGACGCACCCCAGCGAGCAAAACTGTCTTTCAGTTTTGAATTGCCCTTTGATCAGCCGGGCGAATATGTACTGTACCTCCGGGTTGAAAACAATGTACTGCTGAATTTCCCGTTACGTCTCTTCAAAGATGCAGGCTTACGCGACGCCCAGCAGCAGAAACAACTCTATTTCGGGCTCTATACCGGGTTTCTGTTCGCACTGCTGCTTTACAACCTGGCGGTTTATCTGGTTATCCGTGAACGCTACATGATCCTGTTCTGTGGCTTCGTGTCGACGTATCTACTGTTCTTCTGGGCACATACGGGGCTGGGTTACCGATACTTGTGGCCAGACTGGGCAGGTTTCGAGGAGCAGTCGAGTTTCCTGACGTCCTGCTTTGCCATGCTGTTAATCATATTGTTCAGCATGAGTTTTCTGAAAGTTGCTGGCCCTAACCGACGCGCGCTGACGCTGGTGTACAAAATCGCTGTGTTACTCACGGGCGCTGGGGCTGTTTCTGCCCTGTTTACTGAGGTCCACACCACGGCAATCATTATGAGGGTTGTCACCCTTTTGACGCCTGTATTCCTGATTATTTCTGCGAGCCTGTCGCAACCACTGTCGTCGGCATCCAGAGCCGTCTATACCCTGGGAGTATATTCGCTCGCAATCGCTATTGTTGTTCACAGCCTGGCCCGTCAGAGCATTATTCCTACCAATGACATCATTGCATATGCCGCACACATCGGTGGCGTAAGCCTGATTGCTATTCATAGCCTGGCGATTGTTCTGCGCCTGTATGAGCAGCGGCTTGAACAAATTCGTGCACGCAAAGACATTATTGCTGCACGAAAACGCTCACTTCAAAGTGAAGAAAAACTGCGTCAATCAGAGGCTTCTCTGGCAGAAAAAGATGCGGAAGCGAATGCCAAGTCTGCGTTTCTGGCCATGATGAGCCACGAAATCCGGACTCCTCTCAACGGGATCATCGGCTACACCGAGTTGCTTCTCGACTCCGAACTCACTGAAGAGCAAAGGGAGAATCTCGGCCTCATCCACCGGAGTGGTGACCTTCTCCTCAACATCATCAACGACCTCCTCGACTTCTCGCGCATCGAGAGCGGGCACCTCGACCTGGAGCAGGTTGACTTTGAACTCATCGACTGCATCGAGGAAGTGCTTGGTCTCCATGCCGCCAAGGCCTCCGAGAAGGGTGTTGAGCTCACCTATGACATGACGGATGGAACGCCTGCGGTGGTGGTCGGGGATGTGGCGCGGGTGAAACAGATTCTCCTCAACCTCGTTTCGAATGCTCTCAAGTTCACCTCCAAGGGCATGGTGAGTGTGAACAGCCGGGTGGTCCCGGGTCCCTTCCTTGAGTGTACGGTGCGCGACACCGGGGTGGGATTCGATCCATCAAAGGCTGAGAGTCTCTTCGAGCCGTTCCAGCAGGAGGACGCCTCGACCACGAGGAAGTTCGGTGGCACTGGGCTGGGCCTGGCCATCTGCAGGCGCCTGGTGGAACGCATGGGCGGAACGATTTCCGCCACCTCGCGCGTGGGGGAGGGAGCGGAGTTCCGTTTCACCATTCCGCTTGTGGTGGGGGAATCCAGTCCCTTCGCGGTGATCGAGGACAAGGGGCAGTTTCACGGCAAGCGGGCCCTCATCATCGATGACAACGAGATCAATCAGCGTTTCCTGCAGAAGCGACTGCTCTCGTGGGGACTGGACAGCGACGTGGTGGGGAGCGGTCAGCACGGACTGCGGCAACTCGGAAGTGTCCACTATGATGTGATCTTCTGCGACATGATGATGCCCACCATGGACGGCCTGGAGTTCGCCCGTCTTGCGGCGGAGGCCGCGGGCTCCCTGCTTCCACCCATGATTCTTGTCACCTCCGCGCGGTTGAGCGGGGAAAAGGAGCACGCGCTGGCCGCGGGTTACCGGCAGGTCCTGTTCAAGCCCGTGCGGCAACGGGAGATGTTCCGGGCCCTCGGCCCGGTCCTGAATCCCGAGGCCCAGGACGAATGCGTGCCCACCGGGGGGCCTCCCGAGGAGCCTGCCAGGGACCGTTATATCCTGGTGGCGGAGGACAACCCGATCAATGCGCGCCTCGCCACTCTCATCCTGGCAAAGTTCGGCTTTCAGGTGCACACCGCTGACAATGGGCGCGAGGCGATTGAGAAACTGCAGCAGGGACAGAACTACGAGGCCATCTTCATGGACATGAACATGCCGGAGGTGGACGGAGTGGAGGCAGCCTGTCGTGTGCGGGCGGGGCAGGGAGGCGGAAACACGGCCAACCTTCCGATCATAGCGATGACCGCCAACGTGCTCGAATCGGACCGTGAGACCTGTCGCAAGGCTGGAATGAACGGCTATCTTCCCAAACCGCTCCGTCCCGCGGATGTGGAGTACGCCCTGCACGAGATGGGATTGGTTTCCTAGGGCCGGGCATTGTCGCCGCGCCCGGGAATCCCGGGGGGCAAGGGGCCCGGCCTCAGAGTTCTTCGCTCCCCAGCGGGGCCCGGTCGGTCCGGTAAAACTTACAAGTTGGCAAAGGGTGACTCCGGAAAGAACTACCGGATTCCAGGTGAGGAAAAATATATTAACGTTTCCGTAATAAATTTCCAACAAGCACGATATCAACAAGTTAAGAGTTATAATGGCCAAGTTGGCACGGGTCGTGCAGCCAGAACGTTACACTCCTTAAACATTACATGCTGGAACTCTCCGCCCAGACGAATCCCCGGAACCGTTGCGCCACGCCAAGGCGAACCCTTGGCGTCAAACGGGAACGGAGGAACGAAGGAGGAGCGGTTTCCCAGTGTGGAGTTGAAGCATTTTCGACGGCAGGGCTATTTGATGAGTCCGATCGCAGACCTGACCTCTGGCGCAGTTCACTAATCCGGGTGCGCTATCGAGGGGTCGGGAGCGGGCGGTCTCGGTCCAGCCGGCGAACAGCCATTACCGGAGAGGCTGACTACCTGTCCGGTAATCATAGCAGAATATGTCCGGGTGGTAGCGGACATTAATTCGACTGACAAGGCAAGGTAAGGGGGGCGCCGGGTTTTAGAACCTAAAACTGTGGCGCCTCTCTTCGCTTGTACAGAAGCAGGGAATTCAGGGGCAGGGGTCCCGGAGTTTGCAATGCTGTGACGGTGGTCTAGTAATGCCCCATGTCCTTTCAACTGGTCAGCGACTACAGCGCCAAGGGCGACCAGGAACAGGCCTTTGAGAAACTGGTCAAGTCGCTGGAGGCCGGCAATGCGCACCAGACACTGCTGGGGGTCACGGGGTCCGGTAAAACATTCAGCATGGC
>DMYM01000164.1 GCA_003483645.1 Verrucomicrobiales bacterium | reverse complement strand
CGAAGGCGGCACCTTCCACCGAGTCGCCGTCGCAGCGGCGGGTGCAGTGGCGGCCGGTCAGGACGAACTCAAACTTGCCGGTTCCGGGCTTGCCGAAGACGGCGACCGAGGAGCCTCCCTCGAAGCCGTCGATTCCGCTGTCCCACTCGACCTGGTCGAAGACCTTCTCGGCATACTCCTCGCTGTGGATTCCCATGAAGATATCCTTGATCATGGCTTGCTGGTCCTTGGTGAAGCTCTCCACCTTGGCCTTGGTGATCTGCCAGTTGTTGTCCACCTTGAGGCGCAGCTTGTGATCAAAGGGGAAGCAGATCATCTTGTGCTGCTCTTCATTCAGGGTGTCGTAAAAGGTCTTCACCAGGGTTTCGGGAGTGCCCTTGGCCTCTTTTTTCTTGGCGGCGAGGGCGGGCACAAAACCGGCAGCCCCGATTCCGGCGGCGGCACCGGTGGAAGTGCGGAGGAAGGTGCGGCGACTGGTGGATGAGGTGCCGTCGGAGGTGCAATCTGTAGAGGATTCGGTGTTCATGACTCTGGTTACTAGACACTTAGGGATACGGAGCGGAGGGGGCAATTCTTTTTGTGGTTCCATGCTTCGATTCGAGAGAGGCAGAGAGGAGGTCCGGCGGGAGCGGGGACAGCGAATACCCGGGATGGGTAAGGGAAACTTGGACCGGATCCTGGTGCCGGGGGTGCACGCAATGAGATTAAGGAAAGTTTGAGCCCTATGAAATTTAGGCTGTGACAATAAATCTGAGGTCGCCAGCGACATCATTGGCGCTTTATAGTAGGAACCCTTTTAATGCCCGAAGAGATCCAGCGCAAAGATGTCGAGACCGCGGCCGATACGCGGAAGAAGGGTATTGAGCAAGCCTATGCAAGGACTCGCAAAAGTCTCATCGCGCGCCTGGAGAACTGGGATGATCAAAGAACCTGGGACGAGTTTTACCAGACCTACTGGCGGCTCATCTACTCGGTGGGATTGAAGGCCGGTCTGCGTTCTGAGGAGGCCTTCGACGTGGTCCAGGAAACGATTCTCTCGATCGCCAAGCAGAGCAAGAAGCGCCTCTACGATCCGGAACGGGGCTCCTTCAAGACGTGGCTCATGAACATGACGCGCTGGCGGATCAACGACCAGTTCCGCAAGCGCAAGAAGGACACTGCGATGGCGGAGGCCGAATGGAATGACGACCGCAAGACGGCCGTGATTGACCGGTTTGAAGATCCCAAGGGGGATCTCCTGGAGCGTATGTGGAATGTGGAGTGGAAGAAGAACCTGGCAGATGCGGCGCTCGCGCGAGTCAAGGCCCAGGTCTCACCGAAGCAATACCAGGTTTTTGATTACTACGTGGTGAAACAATGGGAAGCGAAGAAGGTGCAGGCGCACCTTGGCGTTAGCATGGCTCAAGTCTATCTTGCCAAGCACCGGGTGGGCGCTGTGCTGAAGCGGGAGCTGGCCAAACTCGAAAAGCATGCAAAACAATAAGGTTCGCCCGGAACCGACGATTCCAGATCATGAGGTTCTGAGGAAGATCGGCGGCGGCTCCTATGGTGAGGTGTGGCTCGCTCGTGGGGTGACTGGTGCGCTGCGGGCAGTGAAGACTGTCTGGCACAACGATTTTGAGGATGAGCGGGGATTTGAGCGCGAGTTCGAGGGAATTCTGAAATACGAGCCCATCTCCCGGGATCACCCGGGACTGGTAAACATCCTGCACGTGGGACGTGCCGAGGTGAAGGATGAACCGTTTTACTATTACGTGATGGAACTGGGCGATGACATCACGACGGGGCGGAACCTCAATCCCGTGGAGTACGAGCCGCGTACCCTGCGCAGCGACATGAAGGAGGCGGAAGGTAATGCGATTGGAGTGGAGGACTGCATCACCTGCGGTCGGACCCTGGCAGAAGCTCTTGAACATCTTCACGAGCACGGACTGGCCCACCGCGACGTGAAGCCCTCCAATGTTATCTTTGTCGACGGGAAGGCCAAGTTGGCTGATATCGGGCTGGTGGCTCTGCGGGGTCAGCAGACCTTCGTGGGCACGGAAGGATTCGTGCCCCCGGAAGGACCTGGTTCGGCCCAGGCCGATATCTACAGCCTTGGTAAGGTGCTCTATGAAATGGCGACCGGGAAGGATCGTCTTGATTTTCCGGAATTGCCCGACCACCTGCCGGAGGGTTCCAAGCTCAAACGCTGGCGCGCACTCAACCTGACCATTTGCGATGTTTGCGAGCCGAAGATCTCGCGACGGAAGATCAGGTCGGCGGGGGAACTGGCTCGTGAACTGCACCGTCTGGAGCAGGGTCGGCCGCGGCCCATCCGCGTGCGGGCTGGTCTGGTGGGTGGCGTGCTCGCCGCCGTGGTGGGAATGGCTACGGCAGCTCAGCTGATTGCCCTCAAGCCGCTTGAGATTCCCTCCAGTGTGGAGTCCCTGGAGCCGCCGCCATTGCAGATGCGGGGTGTGACCATCCTCAGTGATCCCCCGGGAGCAATGGTTTACAGCGAGGATGGGGAGTCCCTGGGGCTTACGCCCCTGGATCCGATCGATTTCCCCGAGGGAACTACTGTGACCTTCACGCTCAAACTGAAAGGCTATCGGGCGCAGACCGTGACGGAGAAGATTGGCGAGAAGGGGGCGGTAATCGGACCGTCCCTGGTGGAATTCAACCCGCCCCTCGAACTGGAGCCCTGGGGGGATGTCTTCGGGACGCGTTACCAGCCCGAGGAGGACTATCATATCAGCCAGTATTACGTGACCGCGGAGGCCTGGGATTACTACCGGCAGGATACCAATCGGAAGGTGGGACTGGTGAGGACCCTGACCGAGAACGGGATCGAGAACGAGGTTGTCCTGGTCAATGAGAAGGAGGCTCGTGATTACGTCAAGTGGCTGGAGAAACAGTGCCGCGAGACTCACCTGGAAGAAGATCAGTGGCTTGAGTTCAAGCTGGACTACAACCGGCCGATTCCCGGGCTCAGTCCGGAAGATCCCCAGAAACGGAAGATCCATCCCTTTTACGCGGTGGTGCGTACGACGGCCTATGCCTATCTCAAACTTACCAGCAGACCTGCCGGGGCCGAAGTGTACATCCAGCGGACACACAAGGGGCAGGTCTACTTGCAGGCCCTGGGCCAGACTCCTCTCGAAGGAATAGGCGAGGAAAAGAGGGGAGCGCGGGTGGAACTGAATCCAAAAGGGCAGGGGGAACTCAAACTGATCGTGGAGTTGCCCATGTTCCGGCGACACGAGCAACCCCTCTACCTACGCACCGACCAGGTCCTGGAGGGCATGGTCATTCCCCTTCAGCATGAGAACCTGTTTGCCTATCCGCGTGAACCACTCAAAAACAGTCTGACCATGCAGTTCATACCCGTCCGGGAAGACCTGGAACTGCTGGCCAGCATCTGGGAAACCCGACAGCGCGACTATGACCTTTTCATCGGGAGCATGGCGGAAAAGCTCCCTGTGCCCAAGCGGAATAACAAGACCGCGGCGGCGGATTATGCCCGATTCGTCAGCCAGCAGGAGGGCAAGGTACTCCCTCCGGTGCAACCGGAATTTGCGCGGGAGGATCCGCAGGCTCGTGGTCCCGACCATCCGGTGGTGAATGTCACGCGGGAGGATGCGGAGTTGTTTTGCCTGTGGCTCACCCATTACGAGCGGAAGAAGGGCGAGATCGGAGTGGGACACCACTATCGTCTGCCCACCGATGCGGAGTGGAGTATCTTCGTGGGTCTGGATGGTGAGATCGGGGTGTGGCCGATGGAAAAGCATGGACGAGCTGACGGGTTCTTCTGGGGAGCGGAGATGCCGCCGCCTGAGCGTGGTGGAAACTTTGCGGACTTGAGTCTGGTGGGTGCCGATTTCGTGGAGGCCGGCGATCATATTGCGGACTACGATGACGGAGTGGCCTACACGTCACCGGTGGGCAGCTATGCTGGCTGGCCGGTGGGTAAGCACATGATGTATGATCTCGGGGGTAACGTGCTGGAGTGGGTGGGGAGTGATTACAGTTCCTTCGGCGAGTACGACGTCGCGCGGGGGGCATGCTGGAAGGGTTTTGTTGACAATCACCTCAAGGCCTCGGTGCGACGACCCGTACGCAAACCCTCCCTGGGCGGGGGCAATGTTGATACTTCCGGTCTCTACGGTTTCCGGGTTGTCCTTGCCAAGGTTCCGGTCATTGCCGAAAAAGAGAACGAAAACGAGACCGCGCCGGAAGACGCGCCTGAGAAATGATAGAGATCAGCATCGACTACCAGGGCCAGCTCCATTGCTCAGCCACCCATGGTCCCTCTGGCGATTCTCTCGCCACCGACGCTCCGGTGGACAACAATGGACGTGGAGAGACCTTTTCCCCTACCGACCTGGTGGCCACTTCGCTCGGAGCCTGCATGGCCACCGTGATGGGGATTGTGGCCCGGCAGAAGGAGATCTCCCTCGAAGGCATGAAACTTGGTGTGCACAAGTACATGTCTGAGGATTCCCCCCGCCGGATCTCCAAGCTGGAAGTGGAAGTCGATATGCCGATTCCTGAGGATCACCCCGGACGCGAGATCCTTCAGGGTGCCGCCCTGGGCTGTCCGGTTCACCACAGCATCCACCCGGAGATTGAAGTGCTCCTCACCTGGCGCTGGAAGTAGGGCCCCGCGGCCAGAGCGAAGAGAGGAACCGGTAGTCCCGGTTCCGGAGAGATGAGTCCGAGGTTTTGTGGGATTCTTATCCACTTCATCCCGGAAGAGGGGAGAGAAATAGCCTCTTTCAGATTGCATTCATGCGGAAATATCCGACACTTTCTAACATAACTTACTTGATCAAGTTACTTATGATTAGTATCCCTGAGCACGCACCATTCGACGATGCGCAGCGTGGAGCGCTCTCAAGATAGCTGGGGGGGGAGCAAGGGGACGTCTACTAAGGCCCAATTTCAGAATACGCATGAGCAAGAAGGACGGAAAACCATCGCCTAACGAGGGCATCAAGGAGCGCAGCAACTATCTGCGCGGGACCATCGCGGAAGGGTTGCAGGATCTTTCCACCGGGGGTCTCTCGGCGGACGATCAACAACTCATCAAGTTCCACGGATCCTACCAGCAGGACGACCGGGATCTGCGGTCCGCCCGGCGCAAGCAAAAGCTGGAGAAGGCCTTTTCCTTCATGATCCGCATCAGGGTTCCGGGTGGGGTCTCCACCCCGGGGCAGTGGATGGAGGTCGATCGGCTGGCTACGGAGTATGGCAACGACACAATCAAATTGACCACCCGGCAGGCCTTTCAGCTGCATGGAGTGATCAAGAGTAATCTGAAGCGCACCATCAGGGAGATCAACGAGACTGCGCTGGACACCATCGCGGCCTGTGGGGATGTGAACCGCAACGTGATGTGCAACGCAAATCCCGATGCCTCTGCCCTGCATGCCGAGGTGTTTGAGGCCGCCCGGGCCATCAGTGCCCACCTTACTCCGTCCACGGGGGCCTATCATGAGATCTGGCTTGATGGCGAGAAGGTGGGGTCGAGCAAGGATGAGGAGGAACCGATTTACGGGAAGCATTATCTCCCCCGGAAGTTCAAGATTGCGGTGGCTCTGCCGCCCAACAACGACGTGGATATCTACGCCAACGATCTTTCCTTCATTGCAATCGTCAACGGAACTGGTCTGGAGGGATTCAACGTTGCGGTGGGGGGTGGCATGGGAATGACCCACGGCCAGGAGAAGACCTATCCGCGGGTTGCGGACGTGATAGGTTTCGTTCCCGCCGACAAGGTTGTGGAGGTGGCCGAGAAGGTGATGCTGGTGCAGCGCGATCACGGGGATCGGATCGAACGCAGGCATGCCCGCCTGAAGTACACCCTGGATGATCACGGGGTGGATGCCTTCCGCGGGCTGGTGGAGGAGCGACTGGGTTACGAACTGGAGGAGGAGCGCCCCTACGAGTTTACTGAAAATGGCGATCGCTATGGCTGGTCGGAGAACCAGGACGGCACCTTCAACTACACCTTCTATGTGCCGGGGGGACGGATTTGCGACAATGAAGACTGCCGGTGGCGGAGCGGTTTCCTGGAAATTGCGAAGATCCTGCAGGGTGAGTTCCGCCTGACCGGCAACCAGAACCTGGTGGTGGCCCGGGTGAGCGAGGAGCAGCGTTCCGAGGTGGAGAGGTTGATCGCGGATTACAGGCTCGACGTGCACGAGCGGCATACCGCCCTGCGGCTTCACTCGCTGGCCTGTGTGGCCCTGCCTACCTGCGGACTGGCGTTGGCGGAAGCGGAACGGCATCTGCCGGACGTTGTCACGGAACTGGAAGAGGTCATCGAGGAGTGTGGCCTGCGTCACGATGCGATCACGATCCGGATGACCGGTTGCCCGAACGGCTGTGCGCGGCCCTACATCGCGGAGATCGCCTTCGTGGGCCGGGCTCCCGGCAAGTACAACGTTTACCTGGGCGGTGGATTTTTTGGACAACGGTTGAACAAGCTCTACCGTGCCAGCGTGAGAAGTGAGGAGATTCGTGACCTGCTCAAGCCGGTGATCGAGGACTATGCCAGGAACCGGGAGGAGGGCGAACGCTTTGGCGACTTCGTCATCCGCCAGCGCTACGTGAAGTCCACCAGCAACGGGCTCGACTTTCATCACGACGTGGTTCTCCCGGAATGATTGATCCACTGACGGAGCCATGAAAACGGACACGAATGTGAAACAGAATCCGGAGGAGGATGTGGACGCCCTCAATGCCCGACTCAAGTCACTGGAGGCCGGAGAGCGTATTGAGTTTCTGGCGGAGCAATTCTCAGGCCGCATCCTGGCGACCACCAGTTTCGGGTTGCAGGCCGCGGTGATGCTGAAGTTGCTCAAGGATCACGCTCCCGGCATCCCGATTGTCTTCATCGATACCGGTTATCTTTTTGCGGAAACCTATCGCCATGCAGTCCACCTGCAGGAGGAACTGGGATTTGAAGTCCAGGTTTATTCCCCCGCCGTGACCGCTGCGCGGCAGGAGGCGCTCTATGGCAGGCAGTGGGAAGGGAGACCGGAAGGGATGGTCGACTACGCCCGGATCCACAAGATCGAGCCCATGAACCGCGCCCTCCGGGAGCTGGGAGCGGATGTCTGGATCAGCGGCTTGCGCCATTCGCAATCGAGCGCGCGTTCCCAGCGCGGATTTGCTGAAAAACAGTCAAAGACGTTGAAGGGTTACCCCATTATCGATTGGGATGACGAGAAAGTGGAACGCTTCATCCGGGACCATGGGCTGCCCCGCCATCCTCTTGTGGCGGCAGGCTATGTCACGATGGGGGACTGGCATTCGACCAGGCCCGGGAGCAAGTCGTCAAAGGAGTCGACGCGTTTCAACGGAGAGAAGTACGAGTGCGGACTGCATCTCGATTCGAGACAGCAGGATTTTCAGATATAATTCATTGATGACCCTGCTGCCAACAGGTAGAGGTTGTCTTGCTATAAACCACTAAAACTAGATCAATGAGCGGAGTCTCGGGAAACATGGTCGATATGGTCGGGAATACCCCGATGGTTAAGTTGAACAGCGTCGCCAACGGCTGCAAGGCCGAGGTGGTCGTTAAATCGGAGGGCTACAATCCGCTCTTCAGCGTGAAGGATCGCATCGGCAAGTCCATGATCGAGGCGGCAGAGGCCGATGGTTCGCTAAAGCCAGGTGGAACGATCATCGAGCCGACCTCGGGCAACACCGGAATTGCCCTCGCCTTCGTGGCGCGTTCAAAGGGTTATCGCTGTATCCTCACCATGCCGGAGACGATGTCGATCGAGCGCCGTGTGCTTCTCAAGATGCTTGGAGCGGAGATCGTGCTTACCCCGGGGCCCAAGGGGATGGGAGGTGCCATCGCAAAGGCCAAGCAGCTTCTGGAGGAGGATCCGGAGGCCTTTGGTCCCGGCCAGTTCGACAACCCCGCTAATCCGGAAGTTCATCGCAAGACGACCGCGGAGGAAATCTGGCGTGATACCGGTGGCGAAATCGACGTCTTCGTGGCTGGCGTGGGCACAGGTGGAACGATTACAGGAGTAGCCGAGGTGATCAAGGCGCGTCGCGACCTGCACACCGTGGCAGTGGAGCCTTCGGCCAGCCCGGTCATCTCGGGCGGTGACCCGGGTCCGCACAAGATTCAGGGAATCGGAGCCGGATTCATTCCGGGCAACCTTAATACCGAGATCGTGGATGAGGTAGTGCAGGTTTCCAATGAGGATGCCTTTGAAACCGCCCAGCAGCTTTGTCTGCTTGAGGGGTTCCCCGCCGGCATCTCCAGCGGTGCGACCATCTGGGCGGCCCTGCAGGTGGCCAAGCGCGAGGAGATGGCCGGTAAGCGGGTGGTGGTCATCGCTGCCAGTACCACCGAGCGTTATCTTAGTACCCCGTTGGCGGCAAGCGTGCGGGAGGAGGTGGGCAATCTGCCGGTCTCGGAGATCTAGAGCGTCAGATGAAATACATGGGGGCGCCCGCTTCAGATGCCATCACCTCAAGGGTGATTGCTCCGAGGCGCTCGGAGACGGTGTTCGAGAGGTCATGCCAGACGTTTCTCACGGCGGGACCGGAGGCTCCCGAGCTGTTTTCCGGGGTGGCCAGGAGTCCGGGTTCCACTGCCTGGACCACTTCGCGGAGGGAGACCTTGGCGGGGCGTCGGGTGAGGACGTACCCGCCAGCCTTGCCCCGTTTGCTGGTCACAATGTCAGATCGCTTGAGTTCGTTCAGGATCTGGACGAGAAAGCTGGAGGAGATATCTTCCCGCTGGGCGATGTCCTCGAGCTTTACCACCGTGCTACCATCATAGTGCCTGGCAAGGCAGACCACCGCCCGACAGGCATACTCCAGTTTCTGGGAAACCCTCACCGATAGTACGTAAGCACATGTCCGACACCGGCACCAGTCCGCAATCTGCAGATCTTTGCGAACAATCCGGGGAGCACGTTGATCGCCTCTGGGAGAGTCTGCGCACCCAGGCCGGTGAAATCGCGGCGGCAGAGCCCACCCTCAGTTCTCTTCTCGCGGAAGTGGTCCTGGATCAGCCCTGCCTGGGTTCGGCCCTTGGAGTGCGCCTGGCGCGCAAGCTGGCGCGCCAGGACATGCCCTGTGAGGAACTGGTGCCCCTGCTCGCCGGACTGCTGCGTGACCATCCGACACTGGTGAACAGTGCTGTTGCCGACTTGGACGCGATCCTCGAACGGGATCCGGCCTGCACTTCGGCGCTCGAGCCTCTGCTCTACTACAAGGGCTTTCTCGCCATCATGACTTACCGGGTGTCGCACTACCTCTGGAATAACGGGCGCCGCCCGCTGGCGCTCTACTTCCAGAGTCTGGCCAGCGAGGTCTTTGGAGTGGACATCCACCCGGCGTCCCGGATTGGTTGTGGTATCCTCCTCGATCATGCCACCAGTTTCGTGGTGGGGGAGACTGCCATTATCGAGGACAACGTTTCGATCCTGCACGAGGTTACCCTGGGAGGCACTGGAAATGAAAGTGGAGCCCGCCATCCAATCGTGCGCTCCGGAGTCCTGATTGGAGCGGGAGCCAAGATCCTCGGTCGCGTCGAGATTGGCCAGGGAGCCAAGATTGGAGCCGGTAGCGTGGTCCTTGATGATGTGCCTCCGCACACGACGGTGGCCGGGGTGCCGGCCGAGATCGTGGGTGCCAGCAAGGAGGAGAGTCCCGCCCTTGCCATGAATCAGAGCCTGGAAGTAGGCGAAAGCCTGGAGTCGTCGGGCCTTTGACGCGGAGCTGAGACCTCCTGCCGCGGCCGCGATTGTTTCACTTTCGTCGTTTGGCCCGGTCAAAGCGTGAACTGCGACGGTCCTGATCTTCACTGGTAGTGGTGACGGGCCTGGGGGTGGGCGTCGGTTGGGTGGGCAGGTTCGGTTCATCGATTCCCCGGAGTGTTTCCTTCTCTGGTTCGGGGCCAGGGTCGGGAGAAGGAGGAGCTTCGCCCTTCTTCTCTCTGCGGGTCCTGGCTTTTGCCCGGCGACGCTCCCTTCGTAATTTGGCACCGGCGGGGACCAGAATGGGAAGGCGCCAGCCCATGCGTGTGATGAGGGCGTCGAGCAGCATGACGAAGAGGGCGAGGAGGAGGAGCGGGATGCGCAGGTCGGTGGCGTGGGTGGCAGGGGGGCGGATCCAAGCCTGGGAGAGATCAAGCAGTTGGCGGCCACCGCTCAGGCGGGAGACTTCGCGGAGTTCTGCAAGGCGCTCGGGATCGAAGGACCACTCTGCGGAACTTCCCACCACCACCGGACCGAAGGCGAGAGCATGTGATCCTGCCTGCACCGCTCCGCGGATAATCTGGCCCTCCCCCATCTCGCGAGTGACCGAGAAGTGACCAGGTGCGACGCGCTTCCATGCGATCTCATAGGGCGTGCCACCTCCTTCGCCCTCAAGGAGCTTGATGCGTGGAGGGGTCTGGGCGAAGCGCCGGGCCCACTCGTCGGTTTCGTAGAAAAGGTCGATGGTGAGGCGCGTTCCCTCCAGACGATGCCGAAGGCCGAGTCCGGGGGG
>DMYM01000167.1 GCA_003483645.1 Verrucomicrobiales bacterium | reverse complement strand
CCCATGATCCTGATCACGAGCTGGGAGTGGGAGAGCTACATCTGGAATCACCTCGAAATCGTGGAGGGCCGCATGCAGAAGGACGGCCACGAGAAGGCCGTTCTCCTGGGCAAGTCCGCCTCCCAGATGCTCCGGAAGCAGGTGGGGGATTCCCTCCAGCTGCTCGGATCCGAGTTCCCGGTCTGCGGCATCTACGAGAGCACTTCCATGATCGAGTCCGGTGCCATCGTGATTCCGCTCGGGGTGATGCAGAGCCACAGCGACAACGCCGGAAAGATCAACTTCGTCAACCTGCGCTTCAGCCCCGGAGTGGACAAGGCACGTGGCCGGGAGATCTGTGACCGGATCGAAAACCTGCACAGCGGGCTCTCCGCCAGCCTCGCCAGTGAAGCAGCCCAGCGCAACTCCACCACCCGGGCAGTCAAGGGGATGACCCTGGCGGTGACTCTTCTCTCCATGGTGGTCGGTCTCGCCAGCGTGATGAACACCATGCTGATGAGCGTCTTTGAGCGAACGGTGGAAATTGGCGTGCTGCGGGCGATTGGATGGAAAGCAGCACGCATCCGGCATATGATCCTGCTGGAGGCCACCCTTCTCGGCATTTCCGGCGGCGTGCTCGGCGTCCTCCTTGGTTTCCTGGTCCGTGAACTCCTCTACCTCTTTCCCTCCATAAGTGGGACCATCCGGATCGAGATCGGGCTGGAGGCCATTGTCTTCACCATCCTCTTCGCCACCGTGGTGGGAGCCCTGAGCGGCCTCTATCCCGCCATCCGGGCCTCGCGGATGAAACCGACGGTGGCCTTCCGGCACCAGTAACCCGGGTCTCTGCGGATCATTGCCCGCGACCCGCATTGTTGATTTCTTCCCCGCACCTTCCAGACTCACCCCTACGAACCATGAAACCGCTCCTCGCCCCTCTTCTCTGTATTCTCTCCCTCGCCACTCACCTCCGCGCTGGAGATCAGCCCAACATCATTGTCATCCTGGTCGACGACATGGGCTGGATGGATCTCTCCTGCCAGGGAAGCGACTACTACAAGACGCCCGCCATCGACCGCCTCGCCACCGAAGGTATCCGCTTCAGCAACGGCTACGCCGCCTGTGCCGTCTGTTCCCCTACCCGCGCCGCCCTGCAGACCGGCCGCTATCCACACCGGGTCGGAGTGACCGACTGGATCCGTTCCCGCTTCCAGCGGGGCCGGATCGGCACCCCCTCGAAAAATCCTACCGAGTACGTCGGTGGCAGGAACCGCGAGTTCTTCTGCCCCCCCAATCCCTACTGGATGGAGCACGAGGAGATCACCATCCCGGAGGCCCTCAAGGCCCGCGGCTACCAGAGTGGTTATATTGGGAAGTGGCACCTCGGTGATCCAGCGTGGTTTCCCCCCGGGCAGGGCTACGACGAAAACAAGGGAGGCTGCGATTACGGCCAGCCGCCCAGCTACTTCGATCCCTACAATCAACCCAAGGGTCGCCACGAGACCCTCCGGCAGGGGATCCACAACCTGCCCGGCCGCAAAACGGGCGAGTATCTCACCCACCGCGAGGCCGACGAAGCAGAGGCCCTCATTCGTGGGTGGCACCAGAAGAAGAAGCCCTTCTTCCTGATAGTCGGTCACTACGCGGTCCACACGCCCATCCAGGCCATTGCCGAGGTGGCCGCCAGATACCAGCGCGACAAGAAACCGAATAACGCCAAGTACGCCGCCATGGTCGAATCCATTGACGACTCCACCCGGCAAATCCTTGCCACTCTCAAGGAGCTCGGCATCGACGAGAACACCCTCATCATCTTCACCAGCGACAACGGGGGGCTGGACCGTAATGGTTCACCCACCGAGAATGCACCGCTGCGCAGCGGCAAGGGCTACGCCTACGAGGGCGGGATCCGCGTTCCCTTCCTGGTTCGCTGGCCCGGGATCGTTCCCGCCGGAAAGGTCAGTGACGTGCCGGTCTGTTCGATCGACATCTTCCCCACCGTCCTGGAAGTGGCCGGATCAAAGCTTCCCGGCGACCGTGCGATCGACGGGCTCTCCCTGATGCCGCACCTCAAGTCAGGGGGAACGGTCAAACTCCAGCGGGACGATCTCCTCTGGCACTTTCCGCACTACCGGCACGCTCCGGGCCCCTACAGCATCATCCGCCAGGGCGATCACAAGCTCATCAAGTTCTGGGCCGGTCCGTTTGAGCTCTACGACCTGGGAGAGGATCTCGCTGAAGCCAACAACCTGGCCGCCGCCATGCCCAAGAGGGTCAGTGAACTCGACACCCTCCTCCTCAAGCGCCTGCGGGAAACCGGGGCCAGGCTTCCGCGCAGGAACCCGGATTTCGCCAGGAAGTAAGCCCCGGACTACGTGCTCACTCCAGCGCCCTGACCAGCCAGACCCTCAACTCCCTGCGCACCACCGAGGGCCGCAGGAGCCAGGCGTCGTTATGGTTACGAAATCCCGTCCCGCGGATGGTGAACTTCCCGTCGACTTTCGTCTCCGCCAGGTAACGGGCGGTCTCCCTCGCGTTGTCTCCCTCCCCACAGATGAACTGCGGACGCTGACCCAGTCTCCGCAACCGCTGGAGGGCGGAATCCCGGTCGGCCCCTGGATAGCCCCATTTGCGCACCCCGTCGTAATGACTGTAGGGAATGAAGGCTCGCCAGAGCCCGGAGATCCGGTCGTTGTGGAGACCGATGAAATTGCAGGCGATCGCCCCCCTCGAAAACCCGCACAGGACCAGCTTTTCCCGGTCACCGCCGTAGCTGGCACACGCCAGCTTCACCGCCTCGAGGCAGTAATTAACAGTCGGCAGGGGATCGTGTCCCGGCTTGCTGCCCCACCAGCTCTTCACATTGGTAGTGCCCTCGCCGTTGAGATAGGGCAGGCACAACCAGAGGTAGCCCTTGCCTGCTGAGATTCCGTAGCCCATGCGGCTGCCTTCCACCAGACCGCTACTGATGTCACCGTAGCGATTGCGGTAGGGGCCATTGCCCGCGTACTCGACCAGCACCGGATACTTCCGGTCCGGGTGCCAGTCAGTGGGAAGGTATAGGACATGGTAGACCTTGGTCCCATCGTAACCGGGCACGGTCACTTTCACCCGCTTTCCGGGTCCCGGCTTTCCTTCGCTCAGCCCGGGCACGGTGAGATCGGGCTCAATGGTGGCAATGTCAGGAAGTTGGGCGCCCGCCTGCGCAATGCATAGGGCCGCCAGCATCAGGATTACCCGGATCATGTCCCCAGAATAGTTCCTGCGATCGAAAGATCCAGAATTCTACCCTCCCCAATCACCGCGTCCTCCTGTTCAATCTGACCGCTCGATGAGGGACTTCCTTCCAGCCGACCGCCCCCTGCTCGTCCTGGCCCCCATGCAGGACGTGACCGACCTGCCCTTCATGCGGGTGATAGAGCGGTTTGGCGGCCCGGATGTCTATGTCACGGAGTACTTCCGCGTCTACGAAAACTCCCGCCTGAAGGATTACATTCTGCGCAGCATCGATGAAAACCCGACCGGCAAGCCGGTCCTCGCCCAGATGATCGGCCAGGACATCCCCGCCCTCGTGCGGAGCGCCCGGGAACTTGAGAAACACGCGGTGGCCGGCCTCGATCTCAACCTGGGATGCCCGGCTCCCGTGGTCTGTCGCAAGGACGCCGGGGGAGGGCTCCTGCGCAATCCTGCCAGGGTGGACCAGATCCTGGGTGCCCTGCGCGAAACCGTGCAGGGACGCTTCACGGTAAAGACCCGCGTGGGCTACGATGACCCGGGAGAATTTGCGGACCTGCTGGAGGTGTTCCAACGACACCGCATCGACGGCCTCGCCATCCACGGCCGTACCGTCAGGGAACGCTATCAAGCGCCTGTCCATCCCGACTGCATCCGGCGGGCGGTGGAGGCCCTGCCCTGCCCGGTCATCGCCAATGGCAATATCGTGGACGTGGAAACCGGGCGCGCGCTACGGGAACAGACCGGGGCGGCGGGTCTCATGCTGGGACGGGGCGCCATTCGCAACCCCTGGCTCTTCGACCAGTTGCGCGCCGCCTTTGGTGGGGGATCGATTCCCGTTCCCGTCGGCCGGGACCTCCTCGACTACATCGAACAGCTCTGGGAGGAAACGGCCCGCGAGCAGAGCAAGGCCTACCGTGGCGACAAGCAGGTCCAGAAAATGAAGCGCTATCTGGCCTATATCACCCAGGGGCTCGATCCGGGTTTCGACCACGAGATTCTGCGCGCCAGGGAGGAGGATGCGTTTTTCCGGATCTGCCGCCGTTATCTTTCCCACCAGGATCCCCTGCCCGGTCTCCCGCAGGAAACCTCCAGGCGGTTCTGTGGATTCTCGGAATTGTTGCAGCCCTCCGCGCCGGAAAGCAAAGCGCCCAGTCTCCCGTAGAACAACCATGACCTCCGTTCGCTACCTTGCATTTCTCGTTCTGGGCGTAACCGCCCAGGCAGATCCGAAGATCGAGAACGTCCTCTTTCTCATCTCCGATGACCTCAAGGCCAGCGTGCTCGGCTGTTATGGCGACCGGATCTGCCGGACCCCCAATCTCGACAAGCTCGCCGCACAGTCGGTTGTCTTCGAGCGGGCCTACTGCCAGGGCACGGCCTGCAACCCCTCCCGCACTTCGCTCATGCACAGTCGCTACCACGGGGCCAAGGGCCGGGTGAACCTCGGACAACACTTCAAGGACAACGGCTTCTACAGCGCCCGGGTAGGCAAGATTTATCATATGCGCGTTCCCGGCGACATCATCGCGGGAACCGACGGACTCGATCTCCCCTCCTCCTGGACCGAAAAATTCAATTCCCAGGGTCAGGAGGCCCATACCCCCGGGGATTATGCCTGCCTCAACCTCAACGTCTTCACCACCAAACCGGAGGATCGCCAGTCAACTGGCATGCCACACCGCATGTTCGTCTCGGTGAGCTATGAGGGCGATGGATCCGACCAGCCGGACCACAAGACGGCCACCAGGACCATTGAGCTCCTCCGCAAGCACGGGAAGCGGGAGAAACCCTTCTTCCTGGCAGCCGGATTTGTCCGTCCGCACTATCCCATGGTGCAACCCAGGCACTACTTCGAGCCCTATCCCTGGAGGAAAATGGTGCTCCCCCGGGCCGTTCCCAACGACTTGGACGACATGCCCCGGCTCGCCCTGACCAAGAGCCGCTCCGAACTGAACGGCATCGCGAAGTATCCCGACAACCAGAAGCGCATGTGGTCGGCCTACTACGCCTCGGTCACCTTCATGGATGAGCAGGTGGGCCGCATTCTCGCGGAACTCGACCGCCTCAAGCTGCGCGACAAGACCGCCATCGTCTTCACCAGCGACCACGGCTACCACCTCGGGGAGCACACCTTCTGGCAGAAGAGCAACCTGCATGAGGAGGTCCTGCGCGTGCCCCTCCTCATTTCAATGCCGGGGGACAAGGCCGGACGCAGCAAGGCACTCGTGGAACTGGTTGATCTCTTCCCCACCCTCTCCCGTCTTGCCGGCCTGCAGACTCCAAAGGGTCTGCAGGGCACAAGCCTCGTCCCCATCCTCAACGATCCTGCCGCGCGGGTGAAGGAGAGCGCCCTCTCCATCCACGGCGGAGGCATCTCGATGCGCACCGCCAACTGGACCTACACCCGCTACAAGGATGACAGCGAGGAACTCTACGACATGGTGAAGGATCCGGGACAGTTTTCCAATCTGGCCTCCAATGCGAAGGATGCGGACCAGTTGAAGGCCCAACGGGCTGCCTTCGAGCAACGAGTGAAGATGGCGGGGCTGTCCTCGGGCACGAAAAAACGCGGCAAGAACCAGGGTAGTATAAGAGAAGGGCGGGCCTCCCAGCCCGCCCCCTGAAACCGGAATGGGAATTCCGGCTGCCATGCGCAGGTTGCAGACCCGCGCTTCTTCCGCCTATTTGACCTTCATCACCCCCCGCATGAGGATGTGGTGGCCGGGGAAGGTGCAGACGAA
>DMYM01000332.1:1215-3435 GCA_003483645.1 Verrucomicrobiales bacterium | reverse complement strand
ACGGACAACGAGCCCAATACCCCGCCTCCTCCGGCTGTTGTCGCATTCACGACCGAGCTCGAGGAAAAGGGCATTTTGAAACTCCTCAAGAGAATGGAGAATCAGGAAGAAGGGAGAGGTCAGAATCCGTTGGCAATGCTCGACATGTTCAGGGACCTGAACGACCTGAACGACAAGCTGAAGACTGTCAAAATGGAAGGTCTGCCTGCAGATCTCAAGGAACCGGCTGAGCAATTCCGGGATGTAACCGCCGACATGACGATTCACCTGGAAGAAATGCCCATTCCCCTCGATATTCTGACCGGCGGTCAGGAAGCGGTGGGACCGTGGTTTGCTGAAAAAATAGCAGAGGACCCTCTCTTCCTGCAGAGCATGCAGGATTGGGGTCAGACCATGGGAGAGCTGGGAGGCGAAATGGAAGAGGCTGGAACAGATATGGAGAAAGCCTTTGCCAAATATGGCATCGATTCTTCAGCAGAATAAAGGCATCCCTGACCTTCCTCTTTCCCCGGGCTTCCCTGCCCAACGAATGAGGTGCAGGGCGGGGTTATCCCGTGCTTCCCATCGACTGTCCCTGCCTGGAGCGATCGCGTGAGGACTTGGCCCCATTCTCCGAACTTTTTGATGAGGGCTGAACCCCCCAAGTCCTATAACCACGTCTGTGCCTCGAGCGGGAGCTGGTTGAGTTCAGCGCGGGCTTCTCGCCAGGATGGGTAGTTCTTTTCGAGGATCGCAACGAAACGGTCGCTGTGGGTCGGTTCGATCAAGTGGGCCATCTCGTGAACGATGACGTATTCAAGCACGTCCTTCGGCTTTTTCACCAATTCGGTGTTGAGGCGGATGTTACCCGCCTTGTCATTGCAGCTCCCCCACTTGGTCTTCATTCGCTGGAGGAAGTAACCGCTCACCTCGACCCCGAGGCGGCTCAAGTAGGCCTGACTCCTGAACAGGCAAAAAACAAGGTCTTGAACTGCAGTCCTTCACCCAGGAATTCAAGCATGTCGATCGTGCCATTCTCGATGGTGAAACGGAAGGATTCGTCAGGATTCACGTCCGCAGGGGCACGCCCCGCATCCTTGGTGCAACGGTGGTTGGAACCCACGCCGGGGAACTGATGAGAGAACTCTCCCTGGCCATCACCAACGGGATCGATCTCAACCGGATTGCCTCCACCCTCCACTGCTATCCCACCCATGCCGTCGCGATCAGGCAGGCAGCCGATGCCTACCAACGCACCCGCCTCACTCCATTTGTGGCCAGACTGTTCAGAAAGTTTCTTTCCTGGCAGAGGTGTTGAGCGGCGAGACCCTTTTGCAAGGAGACTTCAAAGATGATAAGAAACTCCCATGCTCCTACGGTTGTTCCTTCCAGTTCTATTTCCTGCATTGCTCTCCGCAGACCCGGCTCTCCGCAGTTCCCCGGCCGTCAAGCTGAGCTTTGAAACCAAAAAGGGTGTCCTCCATCAACTGCAGGTAAGGCGTGGCGATCGCTGGAGCAACATCGGTACGGCCATCCGGGGTAACGGCAGCCCCTGGTCAACTTTCCAGCCAGTCGGCGAGTACCGCCTCCATACTCCCAGCGACGAATGGGCCTTGATATGGGCCGACGAATTCGAGGGAGACCAGATTGATTTCCACAAGTGGGCGCGGGAAGAAAACAACTATGGTGGCGGTAATAATGAGCGGCAAGCCTACCGCACCGAACCCAGGTACAGCTTCGTGAAGAACGGATCCCTGAATATCGCGGTCTACCGCGACCCTCACACCACCAGCGACGGCAAGACACAGCCCTACTCTTCTGCCCGGCTGCGCACCATGAAACGCGGTGACTGGAAATTCGGACGGTTTGAGATCCGCGCCAGAATGCCGGAGGGCCAGGGAATCTGGCCCGCCATCTGGATGATGCCCACCCACTCTCCCTATGGTGGATGGGCCGCAGGTGGTGAAATCGACATCGTTGAATCACGCGGTAACAAGGTTGATGAAACCCTTGGGGCCCTTCATTTCGGAGGGAAATGGCCCGATAACGTTCACCTTGATCACACCTACCAGTTCCCCGCAAAGAATGCCGCCGAGGACTTTCATGTCTACGCTGTGGAGTGGACTGCGGATGAAATCTCGTGGTTTGTCGATGGTGTGAAATGGAAGACACGCAAGAACAGCGAGTGGTGGTCGGCAAGCGCACGAAACAATCCCGCCGCTCCCTATGACCAACTCTTCC
>DMYM01000332.1:0-882 GCA_003483645.1 Verrucomicrobiales bacterium | reverse complement strand
CATCCTCAATGTCGCCGTGGACGGACGCTTCTTCGAAAATGAAGACCAGAAAGCCGACCGCATCCCGGTCAGCCAGTTCCCCCAAGTCATGCAGGTCGACTACGTGAGAGTCTCCCAGCGGGTCAGATGATAAGCCCGGTGGATTCCGGAAAGCGCACCACCCTCACGCGAGCGCCCCACCGCAACTCGATCCTGCTCCCGCGGTGCATCCGAAGCAGTGCTCTGCGGTGAGAATTCTCAATTCGGCGAACTCAGTGAGATCGAGCTCCCACAGGAAGACCGGCTTCCCGTTACTCAACTGCATGCCCAGTTGCTGATTGAAGTCGCAATCGTACACTTCACCCCGCCAGCCCACGCTGATGGTATTGCGACACATCAACCCCTCCACCGCGGACGGATTGAATGCGTCACGAAGCACGCCCATGTATTCCTCAAACCCGTTATTGTGCCGCAACCAGGCCGCAAACCGCCCAATTGGGAGATTCGTGATGGTGTATAGCCTGTGGAATTCGATCCCGAAGACTGTCCGCAATTGCTCCTTGTAGGCTGCTTCCAGTTCGGACTGGTCGCCCGGGAGGAAGGCCCCGTTGGGATTGTAGACGAGGTGAAGTGGAAGCGAATCCTCCCGGCCGTAGCCGAGGTGGTTGAGCAGTTGCAGGGCCTTGATGCTGGCATCGAAGACCCCTTCCCCCCGCTGTTGTTCCACATTGTCCGGTTCGTAACAGGGCATGGATGCCACAATCTCCACTTCGTGCTCGTGCAGGAACTCTGCCAGGTCCTCGTGCCCACTCTCCAGAAGAATGGTGAGGTTGCAGCGATCCATGACATGCCGGCCACGGT
The DNA here is from genome assembly GCA_003483645.1 of Verrucomicrobiales bacterium. Classification (GTDB taxonomy): domain Bacteria; phylum Verrucomicrobiota; class Verrucomicrobiia; order Verrucomicrobiales; family Akkermansiaceae; genus Roseibacillus_B. The sequence goes on along the minus strand of DMYM01000332.1, from coordinate 42 downwards.
TCTTCACTTCCGTGACGAGGTAACGGAAGTCCGGGATCAAGA
>DMYM01000339.1 GCA_003483645.1 Verrucomicrobiales bacterium | reverse complement strand
GCCTTCCGGGCCGGGTTTTTTTCGGCCAAGGCCGCGGCTTGTTCCTTCCGTTTCCTGAAGTCCTCAAGGAGATCGCGCATGGAGGCATTGAGTTGGGACAGTTTTCCCGGGCAATGGAGGGTTTTTTCCATCTCGGCGAGGGTATCACCCGCGGCCCCGTTGGCGGTCATGGCGAGGGCGGTCATGATGGAGAGCGGGGAGAGGCAGAGATTGCCTTCCCTGGCCGCCATCTCGCGGTAGAGGTCGAGGCCGAACCTGTTATTGGCCGTGGCCGCGAAGGGAACCTGTTGCCCCATGAGGGGAGTGGCGAGCAGGACGATACTGAGGGAGATCGGGTTTTTCATGATTTTCATGCCTGTGTGAACCGGGAGCTGATGATTTCTTTGTATTCTGATTGTAAAGGATGGCCACAAGAATTCCAGCGGGCGAAGGGGGTTCTTCCGTCATGGCGAGAATCGACAGGAGGAGTCTCCTTCTCCAGGGGAAATCGGGTAGGGACGTTCTTTCGCTATTTCTGGAAACGGGGAGCAGGCGTTCCGATTGAAGGGGGGAAGACCGCGTGGTGTGCGGACAGGAATCACAACCACTGACTCCGAAACGAGAATGAAATCTGCGACCTCTTCCCTGAGCCGGATCCTGCGGCCCGTTCTGGCCACGGCTGCCTTTGCCGGCCTGATCGCCAGCGCCCGGGCAGCCAGTCGGTATCACGATCGACGCAAACAGGGACAAAGCCTCCGACCCTGAGCACGAGGGGCGAATCAATCTCCACTCGGTGAGTCAGGCCCAAGGGGCTCTCGATCGAGTTCGCCGCCCATGGCAGGGAGGAGCCGTAAACCCGTAGCGAAGGAAAAGCCGAGCCTGCAGAACGCAGGCCCGGCCCTCAGAAGAATACCGGTTCAGAAGTGGGGGAGCCGTGGTCAGTTGACCGAGACGGCCTCCGCGCCGGTTTCGCCGGTACGGATTCGGATCGCTTCTTCCACGCTGGAAATGAAGACCTTGCCGTCGCCGATCTTGCCGGTATTGGCGCTCTTGACGATGGCTTCCACGACCGTGTTGGCCTCCCCGTCGTCGACGACGACCTCAATTTTGACCTTGGGAAGGAAATCCACGGTGTACTCACTGCCGCGGTAGATTTCCGTGTGACCTTTCTGGCGCCCGAAACCTTTTACTTCGGTGACGGTCATGCCCTGCACTCCGATCCCGGCCAGAGCCTCTTTGACCTCTTCTAGTTTGAATGGCTTGATAATCGCTTCAACTTTCTTCATGGACGCACTTGGTTCGTGGTTGGCCAATGTTGTTAGCAATTCCCGTGCCAGTTGACCAGCGGAAGATCCCCGGATGGAAATCTGGCGAGTCAGGGGGGGGATAGCTCCCTGTAAACGAGGCGAAGATAGCGTTGCGGGAGGTTGAGCGGGACGCGGAATCCGTTGGGGAGGGTTTCCACTCCCTGCCTGGTCCACCTGCGGAGATCCGGGGAAGTCTCGGCATGCACACCTGTAAAGGCTGGCAACGTGTGGTGTGGAAAGTCGACGCGCAGGAACCGTCCCTCCCGCCGGTAGTTTGGCACTGGGCGGGAGTGAGCAGAGGCCGGATCGCTCTGCCAGGCATACTCTTCTGAATTGACGGATCCGTCGTGATCAAAGTCGTCATCGGGGCCATTGGCGGAGTTCGGGCCGAGATGGGTGACCGCCCATTGCCCGTAGGGCGTGTCCGCGATGGTGATCACTGCAGAGGACACCCCTTCGGGGACGACGAGATCCGGATTGAGAGACAGCTCAAGGGTTTCGGGGCCTTCGGCCTCGTTGTCCCGCAGGGGGCGGAAGGTCAATTCCAACAGCCTCTGGCCGGCTGGCAGCACGACGTTGTCGAAGGGACGGGTGTCCACCCCGGGAGTGGCGCTTCCCCCGGTCAGGAGGGGGATGGTGAAGTCGCTGGCGAGAGGCAGCGGGGTTGAGAAGGTGAGCCGCGCAATGCCCGTGGGCAGGAACTCGGAGGCGGAGTCATTGCCAACTGTAAGGCGGACGATGGGCCTGGTGTCGGCGCAGGTTGCGCTGCTCACCACTATATCGTCGAGATACCATCCCTCTTCCGCGTCGGAAGTGTCGTGACCCAGCGTCCAGCGGAATTGAAGCGCTTCGGAGGCGAGGTGGGGGGGGATCCTGACCACGGTGGTGATCCAGCCAAGGGATCCCGACCAGGCACGGCGATTGGAGAGGGGATTCTGGTAGGCCTCGCTGAGGGTGCGGTTGTAGGGTCCCTGGGCAAATACTCCGCCGGCTTCTTCGATGTCCTCCCACCGGCCCCCGTCGCGGGAGACCTCCAGGACGCCGCCGTCGAATCCCACGGTGGGGCTGAAGAAACTGGCTTCCGTATCCACAAAGTGACGAAAGCGCAGGGTGCCGCCCTGTGAATCGATCCTCACGGGGGGGGAGGTGAGAGTGGAAGCGCCCCGACTCGGGGGGCTCCAGGCAAAGACGGAGAACTCCGCTGAATCATGCCGGGCGCTGGAGCGCGCCCAACCGCTTCCGGCCCGCGAAGCAGTGGAGGACCACCTGGATGGCAGGGGAGCAACGGCCGCTGCGTCGAAATCTTCACCGAGACGTCGGGTAATTTCGCCGAGTCCCAGCCGGAGGGGAGAAGAGCGTGAGAATCCGTCGTCGGCAGTGACGGTGAGTTCGAGATCAAAGAGGTCACCGCAGTCTCCGTGGAGAGCGAGGGTGAAGGTGCGGGTGGCCGTGGCCTGGTGAGTGAGGGTGCCGTAGTCACGGCTGGTGGTGAAACCGGTGAAGCTGGCGGGGTGGTCAGGGGCCGAGAGGGTAGCGTTCACGTTTTGGGCGGTGACGCTGCCGGAGTTGGAAAGCTCGATCTCAAGTTCGATGGTTTCGCCCGGTTCGATCTGGCCATTGGCGGGAGCGTGCGATTCGGTGACGATGCGGATTTGGCCGGGAGCGATGGCCACGGCGGGGGCGAGGATTTCCACTTCCAGGCGGTAGAGCTGAGCCGCATCGGTGTTGTCGCCTGCGATTCGCAGGAAGCGCTGCCCGGCTCCGGGAACGGTGAGCTGATTGAATCCTTCGGGTTCTCCCGCGGGGGCGTCATCAGCGGTGGCCAGGACGCGCCCGGAGCGGTCGAGCAGGGTGAGGGAGAGATCGTGAACACTGGATGAGTCGAAGGTGGTGCCGGCCTCACATCCCTGCTCCTGTTCCTCTCCTTCAAGATAGACTTGGTCGCTCGGGATGACCCGTGCAGTCAGGCGGGCCCCGGCGGGCAGGGGGATGAGGTAGTAGTCCACGTCGGAATTGTCGTCGATGCTGAGCCACTGGAAGGCGAAGGGAGAGCCGGGGGACACGTCCAGACTGCGGCCGCGTTGGATGGAATCGTTATCGCGTCCGGTGTCGTGTTGCTCGAAGGGATCGCCATACCAGCGCTGCAGGGTGTAGATCTCATCGAACTGCATGCCGCGAAACCCCGTGTTGATAAAGGGCTCGAGGAGCTTGGTCTGGTCGATCGGACACACGTGCTCCAGGCCGATTCCGTGTCCATGTTCGTGGGAGATCGTGTTTACGAGGCGCCGGGAATTGCTGGAGAGATCCTCGAACCAGTCGTCACTGGTATCGATCACCGTGTCGCCATGGTCTGGAAAGAAATTGTAGGCAAGAGTGTCGCCATCTCCATCGATAGGATGTCCGCACAGTCGCAGGTCTCCGCGCACGCCGGGCTGCCCTGGATTGAGAGTACTGATTGGCCGGCCGTCGTCGCTGGGTTCGTAGAGATAGGTGATGCCGGTCCGGGATCCGATCGCCTCGAAGAGATTGCGGAAGAGGGGAAACCACGGTTGATCTTCAGGGGCGCCGCCATTGCCCCCGTAGAGATCGGCCAGGCGGCCCCGCAGGGAACTCGGATCGTCACTGTCGCCGATGCCGGGATCACTCGCAATGGGGGTGCCGTCGGGAACGATACTCCAGGTGAGTGTGATCGGCCTTCCCTGCACGTTCTGTCCGGGGCCGTTGGTGGCGGTGCGGCTCCAGCGGTCGAAAAACTGGTTGGCCTTGCGGTGGTTCTTGATTGCGTGCGCGGCCTCCTCCACGGCGTGATAGGCGAAGAGAACGTGAAGCGGGGTGTCGGGTGACCAGCAACGGGCGAGTGGGGTATCGCTGAAGAGACGGTTGTCGGCATAGCGCAGGAGTTGGTTCCGCCGGTCCGTATCGAGGGCGAGATAGTCGGCGGGAGCGAGCCAGGGGCGCAGGTGTCCGACGATAGCGCGGTCCCGGTTGCTCAGGGAGGAGCCCCTGAGGATGGGCTTCCATGGATCATTGGCACGTGTCTCCGCCCGGGTGACCGGCTGGAGAGTCCAGACGATCAGCCCGGTGATGATGGAGAGGCGAAGGAGACGGCGCATCGGGGACCGGGAAAAGAGTTCAGAAGGCGGCTTGGAGGGCGCTTCAGGAGCGCGCCGGATTACGGCATGGGCTTCAGAGAGTAGCCACTATGTTCGACGCGGGTTTATGCCCGCTGGTTACATCGGAGAGAGCATGCCTGGAGCGAATGGTGCGTCCACCCCCCGGGGGGCGCCGGGTCGGGGAGGGATCCCCGAGGGAACTGGAGAAGCGTCGATCTCTCCGGCTACTTGTCCTTCTTCACGAAGAGACGATTGCCACTGTAGTCAATCATTGCGTTGAGGCGCTTGAGGAGGTCTCCGCCGATCGCGCCGATGGTGTTGGCCGGAACTGCGCGGAACATCTTGGCCACTTCGATGACCTCGAACTCGTGGGCAGTAATGGTGACCTGACCAGCCTTGAACTCTTTCACTGTACCGCGCTTGGAGCGGCTGGTTTTCCCCGTGTTGTCGGTGAAGTTGATGCGGCCCTCGCCGAGGTTCATGCCGATTTCCTTGGCGGCGGCGGGGTCGAAGGTGGACCACCCACGGCCGGGATCGAGCAGGAACTTGCCGCTTTTCCCATCAACGGTCACATTGACGAAGAAGGTGCTTCCCACCACCGTGAGATCGAGGGCGCTGTATCCCATCTGGTCGAGAACTTCGGGCAGCTTGGCGGTCTTGAGGTTCAAGATGGCATCGGGCTCCCAGAAATCGAGGAATCGCTGGTCGGAGCGGCTGAGGTTGGCGGGCCTGATGTTGAAGACCTTTCCCTCGGGGTTCTCGACCTTGTAGGTCTCGTCGTCGATACGAGCGACGACCTTCAGCTTGAGAGTCTTGTCGCCCCGGGCGGAGGTGAAGGTGCGGAACTCCGCGGGATCGCTCTTCTCTTCCGTGGCCTCCCCTTTCTTCTCTTCTGTGGCGTCCTCCTCCTTGTCGGCGGCGGGGGCGGGCGTGGCCATCCAGGCAAGGAGCAGGAGGACGGCCAGAGAGCGGAAGAGGGAGGTCTGCATGATCGCTAATGGTGAGGTTGCCCGGCGCGAGGGCCAGCTAAAAATACGGTGGAAACTGCTACGATCTACGGAGCACTGGTAGCACAGGTTCTTCAGAATGATAAACGCAATCGGGGAGATCCGCTGCCATGACTTTCAAGGATTCCAAGCAAACCCTCCTGCGAAATTCTAAAATGAAATCTTCGCGGGCGGGACGCTTCGGAATTGCGAGGGCCGGTGCTGGCGCTATGCTGAAGAAAGAGCGCATGATATGACCGGGTCGTTTGTCCATCTTCACCTGCACACCGAGTACTCGACGCTGGATGGCGCGGTGCGCTGCAAGGAGGTCGCGGCAAGGGCGGCGGAGTTGGGAATGCCGGCGGTGGCAATGACGGACCATGGCAATCTCTATGGTGCGATCGAATTCTACGAGGCGGTCCGCGAGAAGGGGGTAAAACCGATCTTGGGATGCGAAATCTATCTTGCCCCGGAGTCCATGGAGCACCGGCAGGAGATTCCCGGCCGTCGGCGCGCCACCCATCTCACTCTCCTCGCCGAGAACAATACGGGCTGGGAAAATCTCGTCCAGCTCGTCACCAAGGGCCACCTGGAGGGGAGCTATTACGGAAAACCGCGGGTGGACCGGCAGGAGCTGCGAGCGCATGCCGAGGGGATTATCTGCCTGAGCGGCTGCATCGCGGGACCGGTCAACGAATGGCTCCTGCAGCGGCAGTCCGACAAGGCGCGTGAGATGCTGGAGGAGCTGCGCGAGATCTTCGGTCGCGACAACCTTTACGTGGAGATTCACGACCACGGTCTGGAAGCACAGCACGAGGTCAAACCCCAGTTGATCAAACTCGCCCGGGAGCTCGACCTCGGGCTGGTGGCGGCCAACGATGTGCACTTTTTGTCACGGGACGATCATGAGGCCCACGACGTGATGATTTGCATCGGGACGGGCAAGCTCGTCTTTGATGAGAAACGCATGCGCTACCCGGCGGAAGTCTACTTCAAGAGCGCGGAGGAGATGCGGGAGGTTTTCCAGGATATCCCGGAAGCCTGCGACAACACCCTAGAGATTGCAGAGCGCTGCAATGTGACGCTCAGTCTGGATGCTACCAGCTCGGAGAAGTATCCCAACTTCGAAGCGCCGGGGGGGATGTGCCGGGAGGCCTACATCCGGCAGCAGTGCTTTGAGGGTCTCGAGGAGCGTTATGGGAAGGAGAGGGCGGAAAGCGACCAGGATCTGCGGGAGCGCCTGGAATACGAGATCAAGACCATCAACGACCTGGGCTTCAACAGCTACTTTCTGATCACGGCGGACTTCATCAACTGGGCCAAGGAGCATGGTATCCCGGTGGGCCCGGGCCGGGGGTCGGCGGCCGGTTCGCTGGTGGCCTATACCCTCGGGATTACGAACATCTGTCCGAAGCGCTTCGGGCTTCTGTTCGAGCGCTTCCTCAATCCCGAGCGGGTGAGCCCTCCCGATGTCGATATCGACTTCTGTCAGACCCGCCGTAGTGAGGTTATCGACTATGTGCGGCAAAAATACGGGGAGCGCTGCGTCTCGCACATCATCACCTACGGCAGCATGGGGGCCAAGAGCGTGATTCGCGACGTGGCCCGGGTGATGGGCGTGAGCTACGGGGAGGCCGATCGGATTGCCAAGATGATCGAGGCCCGTCCCGGGGTGAAGCTAAAGGAGGAATTCGAGAACAAGCCCGAACTGCGGGAGACCATCGAGAGCAGCACTACCTATCGCGAGCTATGGGACTACGCGGTCAAGCTGGAAGGCCTGACCCGCAACACCGGGGTGCATGCCGCTGGAGTGGTGATCGGAGACCGGCCGCTGGATCAGCACGTTCCTCTCAGCCGGGGCAACGAAGGGGAGGTGGTAACCCAGTACGACATGGGGGCCATCACGGAAGTGGGTCTCCTCAAGATGGACTTTCTCGGACTCAAGAACCTGACCGTGATCCAGGAGGCCACGGACTTCATCCGGGGGCAGGATCCCGACTTCGAGATTCACAAGGTTCCGCTCGATGACCAACCCACGTTCGACCTGCTCAATCGCGGAGAGACGATGGGGGTTTTCCAGCTTGAGTCAGGCGGGATGACAGAGACCTGCCGGCGTTACGGCATCCGGCGAATCGACGACATCATCGACCTTCTTGCGCTTTACCGTCCCGGTGCCATGCAGTTCATCAACGAGATGATCGAGGTGAAGGAAGGCCGCAAGGAGGTGAAGTATGAACATCCGCTGCTTGAACAGGTGTGCGGAGACACCTACGGGGTGATGATCTACCAGGAGCAGGTGCAGAATGCGGCCAAGCTCCTGGCCGGCTACACGCTGGGAGGGGCGGACATTCTGCGCCGCGCGATGAGCAAGAAGAAGCAGTCCGAGATGGATAAACAGCGCGCGGCCTTTGTGGCGGGGTGCAAGTCTGAGAACAACATCGACAAGCACCTGGCCAACCGGATCTTCGACAAGATTGCGAGCTTCGCGGGCTACGGGTTCAACAAGTCGCACTCGGCCTGCTACGCACACATTTCCTACTGGACGGCCTACCTGAAGGCGAATTTTCCGGTCGAGTTCATGGCGGGGCTCCTCTCGAACGAGTTCAGCAACACGGATAAGGTTGGCGTCTTCGTTTCCGAGTGTCACCGCATGGATATCGAGATCCTGCCGCCCGACGTGAACCGTTCCCAGCTGCGCTTCGCTCCGGAGAAGATCCGTAGCGGCAAGATGGCCATCCGCTATGGACTGGCGGCCATCAAGAATGTGGGGGAGGGGGCCATGGCGCAGGCTATCGCGGAGCGTGAGGGGAATGGCGCCTTCCAGGCGATGGATGATTTTGCCAAGCGGCAGGACTCCAGGGTGGTCAACAAGCGCATTCTGGAAAACCTGGTTCTTTCGGGGGCGATGGATTGGACGCGCGAAACACGGGCCGGGATGTGTGATCGACTGGAGGAAGTCTGCGCGGCAGCCGGGGCAGCACAGCGCGACAGAGAGAGCGGGCAGGAAGCACTTTTTGGCGACGAGGAACTGGCGGCCCCGGCCGCGCGACATGAAATGCCGGAGTGGCCCAAGGACGAACGCCTGGAAAAGGAAAAGGAACTGCTGGGCTACTACGTGACGGGTCACCCCCTTGACAAATATCGCGTCCTGCTGAGCTCGGATAGCTTCTGCAAGCTTGGCCTGCTGGATGACCTTAATCTGAGTGACCGGCGGGCACGCTTCCCATTTGCCGGAATGATCCGGAAAATCGAGCAGCGCGTGACCAGGAAGGGCAAACCCTTCGGAATTCTTGTCATCGAGGACTTCACGGGCAGCCAGGAGGTGCTTTGCTGGGGGGAGTCCTACATCCCGGCGCGCGATGCCGGTATCCTGGAAGAGGGCAGGGTCATCGCCTTGAAGGGAGAGGTTTCGATCGATGACCGGACCGAGAGTCGCAAGATCATGGGGAGCAGTCTGAAGGAGCTGAAGCTTCGCCAGGGTCGTAACGGCCAGAATGGCGGCGGACCGCTCGAGCTCTCGCTCTGGGTCTCGCGCAGCGAGGTGGAGGATCTCGAGGAGATCCAGAGCGTGCTGGCATCTTATCCCGGGGAAACGCCGGTTCTGCTCCACATGCAGAGCGGAACCGGGAAGCGAGCCACCATTGAATGTGGCGAGCAGTTCCGGGTCCATAAGTCAGAATCTCTCACCGCGGCCCTCGGTCGCTGGATGGACTAATGGTAGTGACAATGATAAGGAAGTTCATGGGAAATCTGGGCACGGCGATCAGCCTTCTCTTCGCAGGCATTCTGTTTGGCAACGTGCAGGCCGGGACGGATGAGCCGCATAATGTGCTCCTGATCATATCCGATGACCTGAACAGCCGGATTGCCCCGCTGGGGGACGTGGATGCGATCACGCCGAACCTGACGCGTCTGGCGGCACGGACCGTGAACTACCGGAACTGCCTGAGCCAGTATCCTTTCTGCGCTCCCTCCAGGGGTTCGTTCCTCACCGGGCTCTTTCCCTGGAACCTTGGGATTCATGCCGCAGGTGGACAGACGGCCAATGGTGAGAACGTGGTGCCGGGCCGCATGTGGATGTCGCAGTATTTCAGGTCCGAGGGCTATTGGGCCGGGAGCTATGGCAAAGTGGAACACTACGATCGCAGCGAGCGGTGGGATGAGTTGATTCCCCGGACGTTTTCTATTGATGGGAGTTTTTCTTCGATACGTGATTTCAGTGCCCACAAGGGGATCAGCGGAGATACGAGTTTCATTGTATACGATGGTGGAGACCCGGCGAAATTTGCGGACGGAGTGACGGCAACGGGGGCGATGGCCGCCATGGGAAAATGCCTGGAGGCGGACCAGCAGTTCTTCGTAGCGGTCGGCTTTTTCATGCCCCACACTCCATGGATTGTTCCGAAGGCGATCTCTGATCTCTATGATCCGGCGACCTTCACGTTGCCGGAGTTCCTTCCGGAATCATATGATAACGCTTATTGGCCGCCTTATGCCTATCCCTACGGAAAGGCTGCGGATGAACGGCCTTTGCTTTCCGAGGGAGACCTGCGTGAGCTTTTTCACGCCTACTACAGTGCCGTGACCCTCATGGATCATAATCTGGGACGTCTGCTTGACTTCGCCGACGCTAACAACCTCTGGGACAACACGGTCATTGTTTTCGCAAGTGACAACGGTTTCAGCTTGATGGAGCACCTGCACCTCTACTCCAAGCGGAATTATTCGAGGGAAAGCATTCACGTGCCAATGATGATCCATCATCCGGGAATGGCTACGGAAGGGCGGGTCTGTGACCGCCAGGTGGGATTGATCGATGTTCTTCCCACCACGTTGGAACTTGCAGGAGTCTCGCCCTATCCAAAGCCCATCGACGGCCAGTCTCTTGCCCCCCTGCAGGAGAATCCGGATCGTGAGTGGAATACACCAGCCTTGTCGTGTACGACCTATCCGAAAAATTCGAAGCCCCGTTTTCGTATTGGCCAGCTGGGAACGTGGAAGCTGGTCGAGGGACCGTTTTCCGGCAGTTACAGAAGAGTCATGGATCATGCCGCTGATCCGGGGGAGCATTTCGGGACGTTTCCGAACGGGATCGACCCGGGGGCGCTTGAGGAACTTGAAGAGGCCCTGTCCGGAATACCGTTCCAGGACGATGTCTTCTATGTGAAAAAGCCTGCACTCGGCACTGCAGACCGTGATGAAGATGGTCTTTCCGATGAACAGGAACTTGATCTCAGGTTACTCGGGTTCAGTCCCTTCCTGAATGACGGTGACGCAGTGGATCGCTTCCGGCATGGCGGGGTGCGTGTTGAGAGGTCCCCGGAGAGTGTCAGGATCAGTCTCGCAGGGTTGCCCGTCATTCCCGGAGAGTTTAATGCTTCACATGATTACCCGTTACGGTTGCAGCGGTCCTTCGATCTGTTTTCGTGGGACAACCTGCCGGGGATTCCCGAGCTGGGAGGATCCGGTCTTCTCGAATGGACGGATGATTCCAGTGCAGCTGAAAAGGTGTTTTACCGGCTTGCGATAGAGCCCTAGATCCCGTTTAGAGACCCAACCTCTCTGCCCGTAGCCGGTAGAACAGTCGGGACTTGCCGGGGGCGGGCCCCACCTCCATCAGGATTGCGCTTCCGTCCCCGAAGGGATCAGGATCCGCCACGGATATCCCCGGATCATCCGCGGGAAGTGCGGTCCAGGATCGCATGTCATGGGAATACTCAACGGTGAGGAATACATCAGTTGCGTCAGTATTGCGGTAGAACCGCATGGACGGCAGTGCTGACCCCTCATGGGAAACGGGGAAAAGCGGAGTTCCGGTTGAGCCGACCGGAATGGAAGAAGTCGCGAATTCCAACAGATTCGCGATGCCATCGTGATCGTGATCCTCAAGTGCGCCACGACTTTCGGAAGGCAGATTGCTGGTTGCCCATTGGTCGTAGGCGGGAAGGTAATACAGGAACCTCTCCGGGGTGGTGCTGCTCTCCGTGCCCCGGTTGACAGAAAGAGTGAGAGACAATGGCCCCGATGATGGAAGGTCGATGGCGGGCGCGGAAAAGGTAGCCGTTCGTTCGTTCAGGATGGTGACCGACTCGATGAGCCGCCCGTCAAGATAGAACCTGGTGGGTTCCTGAAGGTTGGCCTCATCGACCACTCCGCGCGGCGTGTCGCCGATAGCGTATTTTCGTTCCAGGTATTTCCGGATCCGGTCCATGCCCACTCCGGTCGAATTGCTCTGAAGATTGGAGAAGACTA